>CAIVPM010000232.1 GCA_903907815.1 uncultured Chitinophagaceae bacterium
GCGGTAGTATGTTGCTTTGGTTGTTCTTTAGCAGCCATATAATCCAACTCCATGTTTTTGGCTTCTGTGATATTGATAGCCGTAATATCGTAGGTTAATAGTTCGGTTAGATTATCGGTTAATGCCTGCAAAATGTTGTCGACCATTATTACAAATTCATCTTGAGTAATACTAAAGTCAGTTTCTTCGACATCGAAGATTGTCTGGAGTGTTTTGTTTTTGGTTGCAATAGCCCAACCACAAGCTACCTGAGCCAATGCTAACACTAATTCTACTGTTGATTCGCGAAGTGCTTCTTTGGTAAGTGTTTTACCTTTTGACTTGCTGCCCTGCTGATCGAGCAAGGATCTAATTTTTATTTCTTTTGCCTTTAGGGCAAGGGATTGTGCTAAGATGGGAGCAAACGTTTTTAACGTAGTATCGAACTTAGCGAAGAACAAAATGATGAGTGCGTACATGTCTAAACGACCCGCCTGTTTTTTAGTCATCTTAAATGTGTTGTTGCTTTAATAGCTGCTTCTTAGGGCATACTAATAAAGTTTGTGATAAAATTTATTACCGAACAGAACAGCATTATAATAATTGTTGCATGAAAACAAGGGTACCTTTTGTACAGATGAAAAAGCATTGCTTTTTAAAGACTAGTAAAAGGAAAGAAAGAAGGTAGAACGATTTTTAAACAATTGTCAAACAGACTTAATCGTAGTTAGATTGGACCTTTGATCTTAATAATCTGGGTGTAATGTAGCTGTTTGTACAATAGCGAGGGGAATTCTTTTTGAAAAGGAGATAGGAGTTAGAATATAGGAGACAGGAGGAATACAAATTAGCTAATTAGCTGATGAGATAATGTGCTAATGAATACAAGAGAACAAAAACTAAAGACTAAAAAAAGAAAAACTAAAGATTACTTATACTGCTGAACGCTGAACGCTGAATGCAGAACGCTGAATGCAGAACGCTTTATGCTGAATGCTTAATGCAAATACGATGTTTTTGTTTTGGTGCGATGGGTTTTGGTTGAATAGATGCTTTTTGATGATTTTATGGTGCTTGCGATGGGTAAATGGGTGTTGCGATGCTATTTATGGTCTGCGACATGTGTAAAACGAATGCCGGTTGGTCGCAGATGAATATCGGTAAGGGAAAAACGATAGTAGACGGGTGTAAATAGACAACGGTAAGCAACTTATTGATGTAGGCAAGGGTAATACCGTTGCCGGCAGGAAGCAGATGAATAACGGTTAGGGTAATATGAGTGCAGGTAAGGTGCGGACAGATAGCGGTAAGAAACATATTGAAAGCGGTAAGGGTAAGAGCGTTACTGGCAGGGTTTGAAGCAAGAGTGCATGTTTGCGGAATATGTACGATATGAGACAGAAGGTGGGGTGTTTTGATAAGAGCGAGTGTGGAGCGGAAAGAAGGAACAAGGACAGCTTAAGGAGCATGTTGTGTTGAGTGGCTTACCGATTATTTTGAAATTTTTATAGTGGAACATTTAATAAATAGGGACAATAAGCCCTGAAAGGGCAAAATCTATTAGGGATGGGTTCAGCCCATCACAAATGAATAGAAGCATGAACCACCAAGCCCTGCAAGGGCGAGATATAGAAATGTTTAGGAATGAATGATTTAAAAGTATAGAGATAGGTGTGGAATATTTATTGTTTATCTCTTAGCCATATTAATAGTTCGATATTATTCATTTTCTTTATTAACTTAAAAAAAGTATAGTAAGTATCATTAC
>CAIVPM010000233.1 GCA_903907815.1 uncultured Chitinophagaceae bacterium
ACCGCCCAATGGTTGTTGGGTAATGAGAGAGTATGGTCCGATTGAACGAGCGTGCATTTTATCATCAACCATGTGGTGAAGTTTAATCATATAGATTACACCAACAGTAGCTTTCTGATCGAAACGCTCTCCAGTTTCACCATCATAAAGGTATGTGTGACCATTTAAAGGAATCTTAGCTTCGTTACAATAGTTTTCAATTTCTTGTGTAGAAGCACCGTCAAAGATTGGTGTAGCAAAACGTACACCTAATTCTTTTCCAGCCCATCCTAAGATAGTTTCATAAATCTGTCCAAGATTCATACGGGAAGGTACCCCTAGTGGGTTCAGAACAATATCAACCGGTGTTCCATCTTCCATGAAAGGCATATCTTCAGCACGAACAATCTTAGCAACAATACCTTTATTACCGTGACGACCAGCCATTTTATCACCCACTTTCAGTTTACGTTTAACTGCTAAATAAACTTTAGCTAGTTTCAGTACACCTGTAGGAAGCTCATCTCCGATAGAGATATTAAATTTCTCTCTTTTAAATCTACCTAATTCTTCATTAAACTTAATGGTATAGTTGTGTAACAAAGTATTAATTTGCTCATCTACAACTGCTTCACCTGTCCAACCCAAAGGATTAACGCTCTGGAAATCGATAGCTGCAAGATTCTTTTGATTAAACTTAGAACCTTTACCAATTAATACTTCACCAAATGTATTAGATACACCATTAGAAGTTTTATTGTTTAATAGAACCTGTAGTTTGCTTAATAATAATTCTTTAAGAACTTCAACACTTGCATGGTGTGCTTTTTCTACTTTTTCCAATGCTGCTTTCTCTCTAGTTTTAGAGTTCTTGTCTTTCTTAGCACGTTGGAAAAGTTTCTTATCAATTACAACCCCTTCAGTTCCGTTTGGAGCTTTCAAGGAAGCATCTTTAGCATCACCCGCTTTATCACCGAAGATTGCACGTAACAATTTCTCTTCAGGTGTAGGATCTGATTCTCCTTTAGGAGTGATCTTACCTATCAGAATATCTCCTTCCTTAATTGAAGCACCTATTCTAATTACCCCATTTTCATCAAGGTCTTTAGTAGCTTCTTCAGAAACGTTAGGAATATCTGGTGTAAGTTCTTCTTCCCCTAATTTAGTATCTCTTACTTCTAGTTCATATTCATCGATATGTATGGTTGTAAATAAATCTTCTCTTACTACTTTCTCATTAATTACAATCGCATCCTCGAAGTTGTAACCTTTCCAAGGCATGAATGCTACTTGAAGGTTTCTTCCAAGAGCAAGCTCCCCTCCTTTTGTTGCGTAACCTTCGGTAAGGAAATCACCTTTCTCTACCTTTTGGCCTTTTACAACAGCAGGACGTAAGTTGATACAAGTAGACTGATTGGTTTTCATGAATTTAGTCAGTTTGTAAACCTGTAAATCCTCATTGAAACTAATTAATCTATCCGTATCATTTCTATCGTAACGAATATGAATTTCTTTAGCATCTACAAATTCTACAACACCAGTTCCACTTGCATGAAGCTGAATTCTTGCATCTCTAGCTGCTTTTCCTTCTAATCCTGTACCAACAATTGGCGCTTCCATACGAATTAATGGAACAGCCTGACGTTGCATGTTCGATCCCATCAAGGCACGGTTAGCATCATCATGTTCTAAGAAAGGAATCAGAGAAGCACTCAAACCAACAATCTGATTTGGAGCAACATCCATAAATTGAACATCTGCTTTATCCAGAATAGGGAAATCACCTGTTTGACGAGAGATTACCTTATCTTCAACAAACTCTCCTTTTGCATTCAATGGAGAATTTACCTGTGCAATTTTTGCTAAATCTTCTTCTTCAGCACTTAAGTAGGTAAGTTCATTTAATTGAACTTTCCCGCCAACTACTTTATGATAAGGAGTTTCTAAAAAGCCCATATCATTAACTGTAGCGTGAACACAAAGAGTAGAAATCAAACCAATGTTTGGTCCTTCTGGTGTTTCAATAGTACAAAGACGACCGTAGTGCGAATAGTGTACATCTCGAACCTCAAATCCAGCTCTTTCTCTACTTAAACCGCCGGGTCCTAGAGCGGAAATACGACGTTTGTGCGTAATTTCACTTAAAGGATTGGTTTGATCTAAGAACTGAGATAACTGAGAAGTTCCAAAGAACGAATTTATAACAGAAGAAAGTGTTCTTGCATTAATAAGGTCTACCGGAGTAAATACCTCATTATCACGAACGTTCATTCTTTCACGAATGGTACGAGCCATACGAGAAAGACCTACTCCGAATTGAGCATAAAGTTGCTCACCAACTGTACGAACACGACGATTGCTCAAATGATCAATATCATCAATGTCAGCCTTAGCATTGGTTAAACGAACCAAGTATTTAACAATCTCTATTATATCCTGTTTAGTAAGAACTTTCTTAGTAATAGGATATTCTAGTTCTAGTTTTTTGTTGATTTTATATCTACCAACTTCTCCAAGATCATATCTTTTATCAGAGAAGAATAGTTTGTCGATAATACCACGTGCAGTTTCATTATCAGGAGCATCAGCACCACGTAACTGACGATAGATATGTTGAACCGCCTCTAATTCACTATTAGAAGTATCTTTATTTAAAGTATTGTAGATGATTGCATAATCTCCACCAAGATCTTCTCTTTGTATGAAAAGGGTCTTGATATCCATATCAACAATAGTACTGATAGCATCTTCATCTAAAACGGAGTCACGCTCCATTACAATCTCATTTCTTTCAATACTTACCACTTCACCGGTATCTTCATCTACGAAATCTTCCACCCATGTTCTTAGAACACGCGCAGCAAGTCTTCTACCAATAAAATCAGCATGATTATTTTTAGTAATAGCGATTTCATCTGCCATACCAAATAACTCAAGTATATGTTTATCCGTTTCGAAACCTATAGAACGTAACAATGTAGTTACTGGGAATTTCTTTTTACGATCAATGTACGCATACATTACGTTATTGATATCGGTAGCAAACTCCATCCATGCTCCCTTGAATGGGATGACACGTGCAGAGTAAATCTTTGTACCATTAGGGTGTGTAGACTGACCGAAGAATACTCCTGGAGAACGGTGAAGCTGAGAAACGATTACACGCTCAGCACCATTAACCACAAAAGTTCCTCTTGGTGTCATGTAAGGAATGTTTCCTAAAAATACATCCTGAACAATTGTTTGGAAATCTACGTGCTCTTCATCGTTACAACTTAAACGTAACTTAGCTTTTAAAGGAACAGCGTAGGTTAATCCACGCTCCATACACTCTTCAATAGAGTAACGTGGCGGATCGATGAAATAATCCAAAAACTCCAGTACGAAAATATTCCTCGTATCAGTGATAGGGAAATTCTCTTTAAACACTCTGAACAAACCTTCATTATCACGTTTGTCTGGAGTAGTTTCTAACTGGAAAAATTCACGGAACGATTCTAACTGAATGTCTAATAAATCAGGAGTTCCAGCTAAATGTTTTGTTTTGCCGAAATTAATCCTCTTGTTTAATGTTGTTGTTGACATATATATTGTAAACCGGTTTGTATATAAAACTAAAAAGTATTTATCCTTTCATAAACACCAATAGCTAATAAGCCCTAATATAAAAAAAGGATTGCAAAAGTAAGGAATGAGGGGTAATAACAAAAAAAAGATTTAACCTTATCCTGATTTTGGCTTATTATTTGTGGGGATAACTTAAAGTTTCTATTTTATTTATGATTTTATGGGTCGCTCCAGCACGATTTAACACGAATTTACCAGCTTTTTCTGCCACCTGTTTGTAAAAATCAGCGTCAACATCCAGTTTGTGGAGTAATTCTTTAAGTTGAAATAAATTATCCACAGAATAACCTCCTCCCTCTTCTAAAATATCTTTAGCCTCAACATATTTATGGTACGCGGGGCCAAATATTACCGGTTTATAATACACTGCTGCTTCCAGTATATTATGTATCCCTTCTTTCACCCATCCCCCTCCTATTATACAAATTGTAGCATACTTATATAAACTGGATAATATGCCTATATTATCTATAATTAATACTTTAGTAGTGCTATCTGATTGTTTTACCCATTCCGAATACAATTTGGAATGCTGGTAATAGCGCAAACATTCTTCTAGTCTGTTCTTACCAATGTCGTGTGGGGCTATAATAAATACATAGTCTTCTGTATTATTAGCAACTTCCTTTATTACCTTATCATCGTCACCCCAGGTACTACCTGCAACAATTACTTTCTTGTTTTTTACAAAATTCTCTATTTTATTGATTATCAATGAATTAGAAGATATATTTAAAACTCTATCAAAACGAGTGTCTCCTGTTATAATTACTTCATTTAAGCCTTTCAAAGCATTTAATTCATTTAAAGAATCCTGGTTTTGAACACAAATGCAAGTAAAATAGGTAAGCATTTTCCGGTGAAAACTACCATACCATTTAAAGAAAATCTGCTGAGGCAGGAAAATAGCCGAGATCAATAAACTGTTTACATTTCTGTTTCTAGCCTCCTTTAAGTAATAATACCAGAATTCATACTTTACAAAAATTACCAAAGAAGGATTTACAATATCGAAGAATTCTCTTGCATGCTCTTTACCATCCATTGGTAAGTAGGTAACAAGATCTACCCCATCGTAGTCTTTTCTAATTTCGTATCCTGAAGGAGAGAAAAAAGTAAGAAGGAATTTATAATCAAGGTATTTTAATCTTAGCGCTTCCAGAACAGGTCTTCCTTGTTCAAATTCACCCAGAGATGCACAATGCATCCAGATTACTTTTTGCGTATTATGCTGAAAACTGTTTCTCAGTTTATCAAATACATCTTTTCTTCCTTCAATCCATTGTTTAGCTTTTACATTACGTATAGCTGCAATAGCAATAAACCGGGGATATAAATAAAGAAAGAAATTATAAAACAGTTTAAACATCTGCCGGAGAAATAATTATAGGGCAAAAGTAGGACTAATGTATTAACTAATTGGTATTGATACTATTAATTCACAACCTTTACCTGGTGCAGAATTGATAGAACATTTTCCATAGAAAGTCTCTACTCTATTTTTTATATTTTGCAAGCCAATTCCTTTCGAATCTATTGTAGTATCAAAGCCTTTGCCATTATCCGTTATGGTTAATTGTATATTTTGATTATCTATTTCTCGAAAATTAACGCTAATGATAGAAGCTTCTGCATGCTTAATAATGTTTTGCAGTTGTTCCTGCAAAATTCTGTATACATTTAATTGTAGTTCGCCATGTATATCAATATGCTCCATTAAATCGTGCTCAAAAGCAATTTCGTAGTCATTGTTTTTATTAATGCTTTTTAATAACTGATCTATAGAACCTATTAAGTTCTTTTGAAAATAAGCGGAAGGAGATAGACTATGAGACAATCTTCTTATTTCATCTATAGCTTTATCTATATATTCCTTAGTATGACTTAAAGACTCCATTTCTTTATCGGAATGACCTTTTACTTTACTTAATGTAAGCTTTGATCCGATTAATATCTGAGCAATATTATCGTGTAATTCTCCGCTAATAAAGTATTTTTCGTTTTCCTGTCCTTTTATAATCGCTTTCCTTATATCATGTTCATGTTTTCTGGTATCGGTAATATCTTTTTTAATACTTATCCAATGGGTATAAACCCCATCATTATTTGCAACTGGAGTAAGGGAAAATACAGTCCATATTTCTTCTCCGTTCTTTTTATTATCCAAGACTTCCATTTTTACAGGAATACCATTTTGAATACTTCCAATTAAAAATCGTACATCTTCTGTTGTATAATTTGGATTAGATAATAATTTAGTTGGATTATTTATGAACTCATCCTTACTATAACCATACATTGTTGTACAAGCCTCATTTACATAAATTATCTTCGATTTAAAAACATCTTCATGATTTATTTCTACTATAGTAATAGCGTCACTGGAGTGTTCTATACCAGTCTCCAGTAATTTAAGTTGCTGTTGCTCTTTTAATTCTTTCGTAATATCTCTTCCAAGAATAACCAATCCTTTTCTACTTCCATCCTCTTCAAACAATGGAATTTTAGCAACATGGAATTTATTGTAAATACCGTTTCTATCATATCCTTCCTCATAAGAATAAGTAGTTTTACCTGCTTCCCATGCTTCATTATCTGTAACTATACAAGCATTATGAAAATCAGCATAAGAGGGTTGTATTTTAGCAAGATCAAAATCTGTTTTACCAATCCATCCAGTATCTCCTAAATTAAATAATGTTTTTGCTTTATGGTTAGTAATTAGCCATCTTCCCTCACCATCTTTAAAGAAAACACCATCGGGCATTGCTTCTATCAAAGTAGTTAACCTTTCATTTAGCTCATTAATGTTTCTTTCGTTTATTTTCCAGTCAGTAATATTTTTAATAATACCTGTATAGCCCTTATAATTACCTTCTGTATCTGTATTAGGATAACCATTTATTAAAATACAAACTTCTTTACCATCTTTATGGGTAATCCAGAATTCGATATTAATCAAGTTACCAGATTTCAGGAAAGTTTCCATTAAAAGGTGTGATTTACCTTCTTTAGGAAAAAGAAATTCCAATAAACATTTTCCTACAACTTCTTCTGGTTTCCATCCGGTAATTACCTCTACGCTTTCAGAGCAATAGGTAAAACATCCATCAGGATTTATCTCCCATATCCAATCGGTAGTACTTAAAGTTATTTTCTTTAACCTATCCTGTGCTTCAAAAAGTTCATCCAGTATTCTCTGGCGTTCTGTTACATCTCTACCAATCCCTATTAGCCCAATTATTTCATTGTCTTTGTTTTTAATGGGTACTTTGGATGTTAATAGCCAATGCTGATGATTATTTGCATCAATAAAGTAATCCAGTTTATTGATAATTAATTTACCTTCCTGAATTACTAATTCATCGTCTTTATTAAAGTAAGCTGAATTATATTTTGCATAAACATCTTCATCTGTTTTACCAATAGCATCTTTTTCGGTATCCAGACCCATATACACCAGATCCTGTGTATTGGCTATAATCTTCCCTCCTACTGCATCTTTTACATAAACAGATTCTGGAACACTATCAATAATAGTTCTTAATAAGGTTCTTTCTGCTAAAAGTTCTTCCTGCTGATGAACTACGTTGTTTGCAATAATAGCCACTCCAGCAACCTTCCCATCATTGCCCGGTATTGCATGAAAGTTTAACTGATAAGAAAAAATAGTTCCATTCTTTAAAGTGCATTCAAAAAATGCTGGAGCAACAGTTTCTCCTGATAGTACACTGGTAAATAGGACATTCCATTGCAGGCATATATCTTCCGGAAATCCAAGATCGTAATATGTTTTGCCTATTACAGCATCTTCAGTTAATTGAAGGGTTTTATAAAAAGCAGCATTTGCTGTAGTAATTGTATTATTGGTATCTATACAAAAAATTAAATCGGAAGTTAATTGAAGTAAGAAATTATTAAGTAAGGAATTATCTTTATTAATTGTGGATTTTAAATTGTCGTTAAAAGATATATTAAAAGGCTCCATAGCAATTGTATTTGGAATAAATATAAATGTCAATTAAAAATTGACTAGTGTTTATTCAAATACAAATGTAAATTATTATCTGTTTCAGTTTATATAAATTATGAAATAAGGAGGTATTTTTAAAACAAAATTTTGTTTTATATTCTTTATGAATTGAAAATATTAAATTATGTTGACTAAATAAGAATTTATAAGAAAAAATGTTTACCGTTTATTGAATAGTAATATATGAATATTAATCATGTAATCATATCACTTACTTATTTAATTTAAAACCCTAATTGCTTTTATTTTCTATAAGCTCATCGAGTATAAAAACTTTTCTGATATGTTATTCAATAAGCTTGTTCAG
>CAIVPM010000234.1 GCA_903907815.1 uncultured Chitinophagaceae bacterium
CATTCAAAATCAGCATTCAAAATTCAAAATAATGTATTCTCTCCGCCCTCCGCGTAACTGTATTTGTATTATAATATTCTCTGTGTTTCTCAGTGTCGTCAGTGTCTCTGTGGTTCAAATGTATTCAATCAAAGTTATATCACTCGGAAACATCAGCCCCCTGATATAATACTCTGCGGTGCATGTATCGTATTCAATCAGTCAATCCGCTAATTCGCTAATCCGCAATTTCCGCCTTTCATAAAAATTCTTCATTCGTATAAACTATCCTATTATTTTTACCGCAAACATTTAGATCATGATGAAAAGAATAATGGTGGTTCTATTTATTATTGGAGCCGGTATCTGTACTGTTTCTGCACAAAGTAGTGAAGCCTGGAAAAAGCAATACAGGGCTTTTGAAACTAAAGAGAATGATTTGATTCATACCAAGATTGATGCTCATTTTGATTTTGATCATTCTTATTTACTGGGAAAGGTATGGCTTACTATTAAACCTCACTTTTATGCTACCGATTCTTTGTGGCTTGATGCTAAACAAATGGATATTCATGTGGTGGAAATGGTAAAAAGTGGAAAGAATATTCCTTTAAGTTATGAGTACGATAGTATGCGTTTGAAAATACATCTTGATAAGTTATATAGTAGTAATGAAACCTATACTATTTATATAGATTATACTGCTAAACCTGATGAAACAAACTTTAAAGGTAGTCGTGCTATTACCGATGCTAAGGGATTGTATTTTATAAATCCTAAAGGCGAAGAAAAGAATAAACCTACCCAAGTCTGGACACAAGGAGAGACTGAAAGCAATTCTGTATGGGTGCCTATTATTGATAAACCAGACCAGAAAACGACCAATGAAATATACATGACGGTTCCAAATAAGTATGTTACGCTGAGTAATGGTAAACTGGTTTCTCAAACAAAAAATGCTGATAGCACCAGAACTGATTACTGGAAAATGGAATTGCCTCATGCTCCTTATTTAATATTTATGGGAGTAGGGGAATATGCTATAGTTAAAGATTCTTATAAAGGAAAAGAAGTAAACTATTATGTAGAAAAAGAGTATAAAGATGTTGCTAAAAAAATATTTGGATTAACACCAGAGATGATGGGCTTTTATTCCCGTATTCTTGGCGTAGAATATCCATGGAATAAATATTCACAGATCACTGCACGTGATTATGTAAGTGGTGCTATGGAAAACACCACAGCTACTTTACACATGGAACGTGCACAGCAATCTGCCCGTGAACTGGTTGACGGTAATAACTGGGAAAGTACTATTGCACACGAGTTATTTCATCAGTGGTTTGGTGATTTAGTAACCTGCGAAAACTGGAGTAACCTTACTGTAAATGAAAGCTTTGCCAACTACAGCGAAACGCTTTGGGATGAGTATAAACATGGTAAAGATGCTGGAGATGCACAGAACTATGGCGATATGCAAGGCTACCTGATGAGTGGTGGTAGTGCTAAAGTTTTAGTACGTCATTATTATGCTGATAAAGAAGATATGTTTGATGGAGTAAGCTATAATAAAGGGGGGAGAATATTGCACATGCTTAGGAACTATGTGGGTGATAGTGCGTTCTTTAAATCGTTGAACTTATACCTTACTACCAATAAGTTTGGTAATGGTAGTGCGCATAAACTTCGTCTTGCTTTTGAGACTGTTACCGGTAAAGATTTAAACTGGTATTTTAATCAATGGTATTTTGGTGCAGGACATCCTAAACTGGATATTACTTATAGCTATAATGATACTACTAATAAAGCTATAGTGGTGGTAAACCAAACACAGAGCGACGATAAAATATTTAAGCTTCCTGTAGCTATAGATGTTTACATTGGAAAGGATAAAAAACGCTATAATGTATGGGCAGAAAACAAGTCGGATACTTTTAGTTTTGATGTAAGTGCTAAGCCAGATTTAATCAACTTTGATGGTGAAAAAATATTGCTTTGCGAAAAGAAAGACCATCATACTATCAGCGAGTATGCTTTTATGTATAAGTATGCTGCTAAGTATATGGATAGGAGAGAGGCGATTACTTATGCTACAAAACACATGAGTGAACCTCAGGCTTACGAGATAGTGAAAGCTGCTGTTACAGATCCTTATTTTGATTTTAGAAAACAAGCATTAGAGAATCTTGCTGACTCTACTTTATCTGCCGATTTATTGAAGAAGGTAGAAAACATTGCTACTAATGATGACCATAAGAAAATACAGGCAATTGCTATAGAATTGTTGGGTAAACAAAAGGATTCAAAATATAAATCTTTGTTCCTGAAGGCGTCAAAGGATTCTTCTTATTCTGTTGCTGGTGCTGGGCTAACAGCCTTGGCAGAAGTGGACGATGCTTCTGCAGTTGCATTATTACCTGAGTTGAAAAAAGATGCAAAGGGTAAATTGAAAAATGCTATTGAAGGGTTGGAGATCTTAACTAAAACGGAAGCTGATTTTGAAGAGGTTTATAAGAGCTTTAATAGAAAAAGCATCTTTGATAAGTTTGGAGCCTTATCGAGTTTTACAAAGTACCTAAGTAAGATTAATAATACGGATAATTATAAAAAAGGGATTGATTTGATAGTAACGGTAAGAGATCGTTGGTCTGGGTTTTCTGCAGGCTTAAAGGATAGAGTGAATAAGAGTTTTCTGAAACTGATTAATGATAAAGAACTGCAGAAAGCGGAAGGCAGTAATGCTAAAGCAATGGATGCACAGATTGCGTATACTAAGGATCAGTTGAAAGAGAAGGCGGAGGATTAATGTTTGGTGTGTGGGATTCATCGTTTAAGTCGTTTAACGTTTAATACGTTTAACGTAATACAATGTGGTTGTGAGGAATACAGAATACATTGAACCACTGAGACACGGTGGCACGGAGTAACACGGAGAACAATATAAAACAAATACAAAGGACAGAGAGCATCGCAGGCGATTTGGAAGTTTTGAAAACATTTAGATGGCTTAACCTAAGTTTTGAACTTCATTTGAGTAGAGGTTTTGTTATTACGATGGAAGACTGATTATATGCGTTGATTTTCTTTTTAAGCATGATGATTGAAACAATATTGAAGGCGGATGGAGAAAAAACCTCGTTGGTTACCTGATTATCCTCTCAAAAAAATTTATTTTTTGGTGAGATGGTTTGATTAAGCTGGATGGCATACTAAATAAGGCCGTAGGATGACTGATTATTGACGTTGCAAGTAGAGATGCTGAACATGATTTTTCTGTTCCCGACGATGGAAATTGAATTGCCAACGATCATTTTTTTAATCTACACGCTTCTTGCTTGATTCCCAACGATGGAAGACCGATTGAATCTGCTGTATGCTTGATTTTCAACACTGGAAAACTAATAGGGGTTGGTGGAAGAGCAAAGTACGTCGCTGCGTACAAGATTATCCAATGTGGAAGACCAAAGGGAGCAGGTGGAAAACCAAAGCACCTCGCTGCGCACAAGATTATTCAATTTGGAAGACTAAAGCACCTCTCTGCCTGCCCGATTATCCATTTTTCAGGACGGGTCACTCTCTTTATTTGGGGTGATTTGGGGGCATACTGACTGGGGAACGATGTATTTTGTATTGCGTTAGTTGCAGCAGGGAATATCCTTTTACTGCCCCTGAATTTTAACCTTTGACTATGCTGTATACAACTTATTAATTTGAGCAGATAGGGGCAGCAAAAGATAGGAAGAGCAGCAACGGCCGCCTCAGCGGAACGCCCTAATCAAAGTAAAAAATAAGCAAAGAGTTATTGATTAAATTGGGGCTTGGGATATCTAAGATTCCATTGCATTACATTTGCGCAAAATTTATAATATGAATTATAGTGCTGATATACAAAAAATAAAGAGAACCTATCTTCCTGAAACGTTTACGCTAACTAACTGGGAGGGCCTTGAACCTTATTTTAAAGCATTGCTGGAAAGGGCAATTGATAGTGCGGAAGATTTGCAGCAATGGCTGAAAGATATGAGCGAACTGGAGGCTGTAATAAGTGAAGATGCTTGCTGGAGACAAATAAAAATGACTTGCGATACCACCGATAAAGCGCTGGAAGAATCGTTTAATTATTTCTGTATGGAAATTTCTCCTAACATACAGCCGTATGCAGATTTATTGAATAAAAAATTACTTAATTGTCCATTTACAGAAGCGCTGGATAAGGATAAATATTTTACCTATTTGCGTAGTGTAAAAAAGAATATTGATTTGTTTAGAGAAGAGAATATTCCTATACAATCTGAATTGTCGGTAATGCAGCAACAGTATGGTGCTATTGCGGGCAAGATGACGGTAGAAGTAAATGGTAAGGAATATACTTTGCAACAAGCTTCGAAGTTCCTGGAAAGTCATGATAGGGGGCTAAGGGAAGATGTGTATAGAAAGATACAAACCCGTAGGTTGGCGGATAAAGATGCCATGCATGATTTGTATAGTGAGCTGATTGCTAAAAGACATCAGATTGCATTGAATGCCGGGTTTGCAAATTACCGTGATTACAAGTTTGTAGAACTGGGCAGATTTGATTATACCAAGGAAGAATGTTTTCAGTTTCATGAGGCTATTAAGTTGCATGTATTGCCAATAATAGAGAAGATATATGCTAAGAAAAAAGCTAAGCTTGGTCTGGATACTTTAAGACCATGGGATACTGAGGCGGAACCGGAAGGAGTGGAGGCATTGAAGCCTTTTACTACGGGGAATGATTTGTATGAGAAGTCGGTAAAATGTTTTGAGCAACTGAGTCCATTCTTTGCAGATTGTTTGCGTAAGATGAATGAGCTGAAACACTTTGATCTGGAGAGTAGAAAGGGTAAAGCACCGGGTGGATATAACTGTCCGCTTCCTGAAAGTGGGGCACCATTTATATTTATGAATGCAGCTGGACAAATGGGTGATGTAACTACCATGGTTCATGAAGGTGGACATGCTATACATTCTTTTTTATCGCATCATCTGGAGCTTAGTTCGTTTAAAGAATATCCAATGGAAATTGCCGAGGTAGCGAGCATGAGTATGGAACTATTCTCGATGGACCATTGGGAGAGTTTTTTTAGTAATCCTGAAGATTTAAAACGTGCTAAAGAACATCAACTGGAAAGAACTATTACTATCTTTCCATGGATTGCTATTATAGATAAATTTCAACATTGGGTGTATGAAAATCCTACGCATACTGTTGCTGAAAGAACGGATAAATGGGTGGCGATACTGGAAGAGTTTTCAACCAATTCGATTGACGTAACTGGTCTGGAAGAATTTAGAAAAATTGGATGGCAGAGACAACTGCATTTGTTTGAAGTTCCTTTTTATTATATAGAATATGGTATTGCTCAGCTGGGAGCAATAGGTATGTGGATGCAATATAAAAAGAATCCTGAGCAGGCCTTGATAAACTATACCAATGCATTGAGTTTGGGTGGAACTAAAACCTTACCTGAACTGTACTCTGCTGCAGGTTTGAAGTTTGATTTCTCACCTGAGTATATTAAGACTTTAATGGAATTTGTGAATGAGGAAATGGAGGGGTTGTAGGCTATAGGGTAAAGTAAACTTCTTCAATAGACCTATAAGGTTTTAAAAACCTTATAGGTCTTGTCTAATTTAAAGAAATTCTCGTAACCATATTAATTTGGTTAGATTTGGTAATTAAACATTTAATCATGGTTGATTACTATACTCCTTTATTTCCTGACAAACTATACCATATTTTCAGTAGAGCAACTGGTAGCGAAAAATTATTTCTTAATGAAGATAATTACAGTTATTTTCTAAATAGATTTAAACATCATATTTCACCTATAGCTGATGTATGGTCATGGTGTTTATTACCAAATCATTTTCATTTTCTTATTGAAATTAAATCATTAGAAACTATTCAGATTTATTTTCAAAACATAAAACCTAATAGTGTATTCTTTGAAGAAACAACTTCTGATTTTTTAATGGAAAGATTTTCTA
>CAIVPM010000235.1 GCA_903907815.1 uncultured Chitinophagaceae bacterium
GAGAATACATAAAAAGTGATAGTGTTGAAAATGCACGAAGAGCTTTACTGTATCCACTTTTCCAAAAATTATTTAAAGACAAATTTAAAATAGAAAACGATGCTGAAGGTGCTGATGTTTATATAGTAGGGCAATTAATTGTAGAATGTAAAACAGATTTTAAACAATGGTTGGATGGTTTATTTCAAGCATTACATTATCATAGAAAGGGCGGTTTAGGTTTTCATACAATAATGATTATAGCTAAAGATTTTATTGGTATCTGGAAAGTAAACAAACTACCCGAAGAAGCTATTAAAATGTCGTATAATGCCGATGTACAAAAAGCAGCAAGTACAGTAGGCAAAGAGTTAGCTAAAGAGTGCAGTAAAGAATTAAGGGTCTCAATTCATGAATCTGCTTTTTACTGGTTGGAACCTAAATATTTAAATGGAGATATTTTTGGAGGTGCTAAGAATTTGCTAACTGAAAGCTATGAAATACTCAAGATTTTAAAAAACCTTGATAGTGATAGATTTCAAATTAATACCCACAATTTCATTAATACAATAGAAAGAATGGAATCGTTCTTTCCTAAACATATAGAGGCAGTACATGCCTTTTATTCAATAGTTGCGTTCTGGGACATAACAAGTTTAGTAACTGTAAATGAACAAGAAACTGAAGTAGAAGTACTTGGTTTTAAAGGCAAAAAACATAGCACCTCCATTCCTATACATAGAAATAAAATTACTGAGTTTAAAAGATTTGTAGAGACACAATACATTTTTACCAATGAAGGAAGCGGATTGACTGCCGATTACTATTTTAGTCGTTTCGATGAAGTACTTGCTAAAGTGTTGCCTGAATATGTGAAACAACATGGCATATTTTTTACCAATAATAATCTTAGCAAGTTTGCTTTATGGTTTGCAAAGAACATATTAACAGAAAATCTAAATGATAATTATATTGTTTTTGACCCAGCAGGAGGTAGTGGTAATTTGGTAAGCAGCTGGCGTGGCAGATTGAAACATAAAATAATCAGCGAATTGCAACCCGATTTGTTGAAAATAATTGAAAGAAGAATGAAAGCCGACCCCTGGCATGTAGAACATGGTTTTACTATTGTTCCACGAACTGCCAATAATGAAGGATTAAATTTTCTGGATATGGATGCTGCTACTTATATGCAGCGGTTACAAAACGAGATAAAACGGAATAATATTACATTGGATAAACCCTTGGCATTTTTACTAAATCCTCCCTATAAAAATACCGATGAAAATGTAGAACAAAGAGAAGCTACTAATTCAGAATATGCAATTCATCCTAGTATTATCGAATTAACAGGTGAAGATGCTGGAAAAGAAAGATATCTTGCTTTTCTAGGACAAATATTAAACATTTCTAAATGGCAGGCTGAACAAACAAAAGGAGCATCCCCAATTGTAATGATTTTCACACCTACTTCTTGGTTAATACCCCGACCTACTTATCAGAAATTTAGAGAAACATGGGACAAGTATTTTCAATATGAAGAAGGATTTATAGTAACCAGTAATGAGTTTTTTAAACTGGAAGGTAAATGGCCACTAGCATTCACCATTTGGAAATACAATGAAAAAGAAGAAGGCAACAATAATGTAGTGAAAGTAAAAGATCTTACTACCTGGAAAGCTGTTGATTTGAATATAAACTGGGATCAGCAGGATGATGGGTTAGAAAAAGAAGTAACAAAACTTTTAAAAGGTAAGAAAATAATAAAACTAGATAATTCAAAAGGAGACATTAGAGAATCGTTACCACATATTAATAGAAAAGGTAAATTAATTCAACAGCCACGATACGATTACAGTACTGCTAAGAAAGAGGAAGATTTCGGGAAAATAATAAGTGGATTCCCATTAAAAGATGAAGATAGACATTATAAGTTAAGGAGAAAATGTGGCGATAAATCAGGTAAGTTTATTGGTTTCATGGATGAATTAAGTTTGTGTAGATTAAATCAAGATTCATGTGATAGGATGAGCAATCAACCAGATAGAATCTGGTTTAGATTAGATGAATCTTTTAAAGATATTAATAAATCAAAATGTTTCGGTGGAGCAACTGATAATAGAAGCTATTGTGCTTATGATATTTCATCAGCAAAAATAACTTGTACTTGGTTTACTATTACTAAATCTCTTAATGGTAATTACCCTGTATGGGCAAATCAATATGATATTTGGAAACCATCAATATCTAAAAAATCAGCTGCTAACTGGTATAGTTTATGCTTTGCTTTTGTATTGTCGGAAAACCGTTGTGTGGTAACAAAGTTTGAAAAAGATAACCCAGTAAAAGATGCGCCAGAGGTGTTTGTAGATAATCCTCTTTGTCCTACCAATAAAAATAGTTTCTGGGCAACTGATTTGCAACCATATATAGATTACGCTAATCTTGCAATGGATAATAAAGCTATATTATTGATTGCAGCTATAAAAGAATTATACAAATATTGGAATAAAGAATATTGTAAAGGTCAAACTATAGAAAATGTAGGATTGGAAGAAGAAGCCTATTTTAAATATTTTAGTTATCCCGATTTTGTAACCCCTCATAGTGGTTTAATACAAATAAAGAAATATGCAGAACAAAATGGCTGTACAGATATAATGAATAAATTCAGTGAAATACAAGAATTAACCAAAGAAGTAAAAAAAGAATTGTACAGATTACTAGTAAATGAATTTGGGTATTTTGATTGATGAATAATATAAAAACTATGACAAGTTCTGAAAAGTTGCTCAAAAAAGAGTTTAAAATTAACACTGCGAATGAGTTGTTTGATTTAATGAAAAAACAACCAAAGGACTTCTATGAGTTTAATTTTAATACTTCTAAATCTAAATATAGAAAGATGATTAAAGCGTTGATAAAATTAATCAATTTTGATGCGGAATGTTTTGCAGAGTATAAAGAAATGGTAAAGGCGGGTACGGTTTTGGAAGCGGCATTTCCTAAGGGTTCGATAGCTGCGCTTAGAAAACAGGACAAGGATAATAGAAAGAAACTGGTGAATCATGTGAGGTTCTTTATTTAATGGATAATTGATAATGGATAATTGATAATTTTAATACAGGAGATAGAACAAATACAAATTATTATGGACTTAGCTGAGCAATTGATTGGAGAAAAAAGAGATAAGTTTCATGGTGGGCTTTATCATAAAACGCAGGTGAATCTGGCGTATAATTCGAACAGGATAGAGGGCAGTAAGCTTACTGAAGAACAAACACGTTATATATTTGAGACAAGAACTATTGGGTTTAAAGATCAGGAGGCGGTACCTGTAGATGATATTATAGAGACATCGAACCATTTTGTTGCCTTTGACATGATGCTGGAAACTTTAGAGGAGGAATTGAGCGGAAGTATTATAAAAAAGTTTCATAGTATTTTAAAAGCGGGCACTAGCGATAGCCGCAAACCATGGTTTGGTGTGGGTGAATGGAAGAAACTGCCTAATGAAGTGGGGGGGATTGAAACTTCGTTGCCAGAAAATGTAGATAGTGATATAGCAGCAATTTCGGAATGGTATAATAGTATTGAAAATTGTTGTTTTGAAGATATAGTAGCATATCATTATAAGTTTGAGCGGATTCATCCTTTTCAGGATGGCAATGGTAGAGTAGGCAGACTGATTATGTTTAGAGAATGTTTGAAACAAAACGTTTTGCCTTTTATAATTGATGATGACCATAAACAGTTTTATTACCGAGGATTGTCTGAATTTGAAAGAATACCTGAATACCTGCTGGATACATGCAGATCGGCACAGGATACCTACCAAAATTGGGTGAACTATTTTATCAGGAAATAAATGAACTAATATGATACAATATGATACTGAAAAATATGTAAGCATAGAAGTGGACAATGACTTATTGGAGCTAACAGAAGAGGAAGGGTATACCTATTTGCATTGTACCTATTATACTTCGCCAAAATATATTGCGGGATGGTGGATAAATATCTGGAAAACAAGTTATTTGACTAGTAATGCTTCGACCGATAAACTGGAACTGATACAGGCAATTGGTATTCCTTACGCTCCTGATAGATTGAACTTAAAACGTAAGGGAGACTTTGTAAAGTTTACCTTGATATTTCCTGCTGTGCCAAAAGACTGGACCCTATTTAATTTTGTAGAAGTATGTGCTGGTACCGATGGTTTATCGATTAGTAATATCAGTAGAAATAATACAGGGGTTTATAAGGTGAGGATACAGTAACAATTGATAATTGATAATGGGTAATTGATAATGAATACAATAGTTTATAAATTTAATGAATATGAATGATATTATTTGTCCTAAATGTAAAACAGCATTTAAAGTAGATGAAGCTGGATTTGCTGATATATTGAAACAGGTAAGAGATGATAGTTTTAATAAAGAATTGCAAGAAAGATTGAAGCTTGCGGAAAAAGATAAAGAGTCTGCTGTAAAGCTTGCTGAAGCAAATGTAAAAAATACCTTGCAAGATAGTATTGCTAAAAAGGATGCTGAAATTGTTGCCTTAAAAACAAAAAGCGAAAAGGAATTACAGGAGCAACTTGCAAAGAAAGAAACTGCCTTAGCTGAAATGAAAGCTACAATAGAGCAAGCTGAGTTGGAGAAAAAGCTAGTTGTTTCGGAAGCTGTAAAAAAGATAGAAAAAGAGCGTGATGAGCTACAAAATAAGTTGAATAATAAAGAGACTGAACAGCAGCTGTTAGAGAAATCGTTGAATGAGAAATTGTATATTGAACTAAAAGCTAAAGATGATATTATAAGGCTTAAAGATGAAGAGATAACGCTGCGAAAGGACTTGAAGCTAAAACTATCGACTAAAATGATTGGTGAAACGCTGGAGCAACACTGTGAGAATGAATTTAATAAACTTAGGGCTACTGCTTTTCCTAAAGCTTTTTTTGAAAAAGATAATGATTCGAGAACGGGTAGTAAGGGAGATTTTATATATAAGGAAACAGACGAGGCTGGAAATGAAATAATTTCCATCATGTTTGAAATGAAAAATGAAGGAGACGAAACTGCTACCAAAAAAAGGAATGAAGACTTTTTAAAAGAACTAGATAAAGACAGAACAGAGAAAAAATGTGAATATGCTGTTCTGGTTTCTTTATTGGAATCGGAAAGCGAATTGTATAATACCGGGATATTAGATGTTTCGTATAAATATCCCAAAATGTATGTGGTACGCCCGCAGTTTTTTATTCCTATTATTACTCTACTTCGTAATGCAGCGACGAATTCGATGCATTATAAAGCAGAGCTTGCACTGGTAAGAAATCAGAATATTGATATCACCAATTTTGAGGACAAGATGAATAAGTTTAAGGAAGACTTTGGAAGGAATTATGACCTGGCGAGTAGAAAATTTAAGGAAGCCATAGATGGAATTGATAAAACTATCAGTCAACTACAAAAGACAAAAGATGCATTGTTGTCTTCTGAAAACAATCTTAGATTAGCAAACGATAAAACGGAAGGGCTTACTATAAAAAAACTAACTCATGGTAATCCTACCATGAAAGCAAAGTTTGATGAACTGGGAGATAATGAATAATTGATAAATGAATTATCAGGAGAATGTAATAAAATAAGGTTGAAAAGTCCGTAAGGGATAAAACTTCCGATCGTAACTTTTCAACCTTGGGTGCAAATGTATCACTAGATTCTTTAATTAATCAAAGATTTATATTCTTCCATAATTGGCCATAATTGAAATTGCATTCGGAAATACTTTGCCTCAATTATGTGATAAGCAATATTTGATGCAGCCTTATAGCTAATTGTATTAGCATTGGTATCACTTACATAAATACAGGGATAACCAATTGCAACCTTTTTATATATTTCTAATTCTTCTAAATCATCTATAAAGTTTACAATTTCCTTTATTGTTTCATCATACCAACAACTTTCCATAAAATCTTCGATATCACCTATTAGGTATCCAACCTTTTTTTGTTTGCCTATTAGAACTAAAGCATGCTCGGCTATTATTGGTTCTAATAATTGTTCTCCAAATATTCCTAAATTTAATTCTTCTTTTTTAGTTTCAATAAAGGCGGAGAGGTTTTCTTTAACCTCTAAAAATATCAACTTTTCAGCATCGCTTTCCCAAAACCAACCTTCATCAAATCTTTCCATGTTGCAAAATGCCCTGATGCTCATATCTTTTTTATTTAATACTTAAAAAACTTGTAGTACTTTTTGATGTTACAAGCCTTAACCTCTGGAATCCATTCGTCTTGAATACCCAAATATGTACAACCATGTTTATCATTTTGATATGGGCAGTGTATAGTTTTAAACTTTCTTACTCCTTCTATAACTTCCCCTTCATCTTCCAACGCACTACCATAGCACCAATCGCCAATAGGGATTTTACCAACTATGGCTCTTTCTTCGTCTGATAATATTTCTAATTCTTCTGCCATATAATTAATTTAAAACTGCACCTGGCTAATACGTTGAACGAATCTACAGACGAACACTAATCACCAAATGCAATTTGTGCAAATATATAATGTTAACTTCTTTAACAAATAAATGTTTAGTTTGATTTTATAGGGCTTTCTATATTTCATAGGGCTTTGCCCTATGCTAGTATATGGCACTCTTTCAGAGCTGGAGGTTACCCGTCTGACGCCTCAGGGTAATTGAAAATTGATAATGGATAATGGATAATTGGGGCCTGCTGACGGGGAGTACAAATTTGATAATTTGATGATTCGATAATATAATAATGGCTTTATTTCAGGACTCAGATTGCTTCCTGCTTTGTTTCGTGCCTCGCAACGCCTCGCAGTCGCAAAGACGGAGCTTACATGAATTTGAGCGAGCGCAAAGGATAGGAGCGGTATCCTTTTTTTGCCTAACAACTTGAATATACAGGGTATTTTAAATGGCAAAAAAAGATACAAGTGGATAGGTACTGTCTTATAAACCAAATTATTTTTATCTTATTTTTGCAATTAACCGAGAGGATGCAAACACTGATTCTTCAATGGTTGTATACCTTGTGTAGCTCTGAGTTTATTCAGAGCTATTTTTTATCC
>CAIVPM010000236.1 GCA_903907815.1 uncultured Chitinophagaceae bacterium
AGAACAGAAGATAGATGCAACAAGACTATTACCAAGCTACTATGGTAAGGCAAAACCTGCTGCACCAAATACTACTCCTGATGGAAAGGATTACCCTGCAGGAAGACAGTTGAACAGAAGGGTGAAGATTAGTGTGGTGAAGGAATAAGTGTTCAAAGTAAAAACATAAGATAATAGAAAGAGCCTGAGGAGTAATCTTCAGGCTCTTTTGTTTTGGTGAATTCATTATAAAAATTTCACATTATCTATTTCTGTTGCGTTATAAGCGTGAGCTGGATTCTCTGAAATAGTATTATCAACGATTTAATAGTATAATAAAACAATGCCATCATGGCCGCAAATAGAACGGTGAATGCCCATGTACGTGGATGATGAAATGGGTGCACTATTCTACTGACTGTATCTATGCAAAGATGTATAGGATTGGTAACGATGTCCCAACTGTTGTAACGTAAAAAACGGCCAATATAAATACCATATCCACAAAGAAAAAAGCTAAGAATAATCAAGACTTTTACCTTTATAGGGGATAAATGAATTTCTAAAAACTGTTCTACTTCTATCAGAGAGATTAATCCCAGTATCAAACCATTCCATACGGCACTCGTTACAATTAATAAATCGAACCAGTAAGGGATGGGTGGCCGCTCGGAATAATGAAAAAGATCTGTAACTATGTAAGGTGCATTTGGATAAAATAATAGCCACAGAAAAAGGAGCAAATATGCCTTTATTTTAAAATCGTTTTGTTGCAATAGTTTCCTGCTAAACCAAACTGGAATGATGGCCAGAAACATATTCCATTCAAAAAATATATAAGTAAGCTCTTTAGAAATAATCATTCTGACAGCAATGAGCAGGGTAGTGAAGCTGATAGAAAGTATCAGCATAGAATTGATGGTTTTACGTTTTTGTTTCATAAATAAGAAATGATTTTTGGTAAGAAAATAATAAGACCAATTACCACACTGATAATGGCTGTAAACAACACTGCTGCTGCTGCTACATCTTTTACAATTTTTATCAGCGGATGATATTCCTCCTTCACCAGGTTGCATAGGTTTTCGAGCGCTGTATTCAGCATCTCTAAACTTATCACCATAGCCATACACACTAATACAATAAGCCATTGGGTAGTACTGATATGTACCGCAACAGAAAGTGTTGTAACCATTGCAGCAATAGCTAATTGTATTTTTCCATTCCGTTCGTGCAGGAAGAAATATTTCATCCCTGAAAAAGCATTTTTACCAGCACTTATAAACGAGTTGTTCTTTATCATAAGTTATACTTTGTTATTAAAATAAGGATAGGGTTGAAATAGGTAAGAGTGGAATAAACCTATATAGTATTGGCTTCCTGCTGACCATACCAGTTTATTTTTCTACTGCCAAACATGATCATAGCAAGAATAATAAACAACCCAATACTACCTACCAGTAATGCTGCATCTTCTAAACGGATGAGAACAAATATGAAGGCATATAAACAAGTGAGTAAGCTGCCTAATATACTGGCCGACTTAAAACTTTTGAAATGGCTTTTTGCATATAGCGTAATGAGTGTAATAGTGGAGATGGCTGCAAGGAGATAAGCAAGATCGAATATTAAAAACTCACCAATAGATAATAATAAGGTAAAGAATATTACCAGGGCAATTCCGATTAATACATACTGAACCGGGTGCATGGGTTTTTTCTGCATCAGCTCAATAATAAAGAATAATGCAAAGGTTAACCCGATGAATAAGATGGCATATTTTACACTACGCATTGTTTTTGCATACTGATCGGTTGGTTGCAACATACCTACACCAAATGCATATGTTTGTTTAGGAAAGTTGAAGTTGTTTATAACTGTACCAAAGGGCAGATTGGCATTGTTGAAACTCCATTTAGCAGTAAAGCCTTTATCCGAAACTTCTCTGGTATTGGGTAGATTGCCGCCATCGAATTTTGGGTTTGGCCAGGTAGAAGTAAGGCTGAAAATACTATTGCCACTTAACGGAATAAAATGGAGTTCTTCACTACCTTTTATTTTTACTTGCATATTGAAACTAATCGATTTTTGCAAGTCTTCCTTAGTTAATGTAATAGGTGCAGATAATCCGATAGTCTCTATTTGTCTGCTGGTATTTTCTACTGCGGTATTGTTATCTGTTCCGTTGGTATTATTACTGGTTGTAATAGTTTCCATTTGTTTGGTTGGTAGTCCTGGCAATAAGTCGTAACGGGTACCATTGAGATTGATGAACATTTTTTCTTCTATCCCTTTAAAGTCGCTTAGATTATAGCAGACTTTAGCGTCGGATAATTGCAGCGTATTGATATCAATATCTTTAGGCACAATGAATTTGAAATTACCATTTGTTTTTATATCGCTCTTATACAAAACAACTTTGTAGATAGAACGTAGCCTTATTTCTGGAATAATGTTGCCATCTACATTCAGGTTTTCAGGAAGTATAAATAGTTGTTTGGTAATAAGAGTCTCTTTCCCTTTATCATCTGTTGTTTTTTCCTGATAAGGAATATATAAATATGGACCTGAAAGAGTTTGAGCTGCAGACCAGCCACCTGATACTTCCTTTACTACATCCTGATGTCTTTTTTCCCTTTCTGTAATCAGGTTACTGACAAATACAGTAGGGATTAGCATTAGCAGAATGAGCGCTCCTGTAATAAGACCCTTAATCAGTGTTTTGTTGGAGGTTGTTGGGTCGGAATAAGTTGTTTTTGTGTTAGGTGCAAAAACGTTTTCTGTTGCATTTCTGAAGCTTTCATTGTTGGCTTCATTCATTTGATTGTGTTCCATAATTTGATTAATTTGTGTGGATGAGAAATAGTTGTTTATTTTATATTGAATTAGAAAAGATGCAATAAGGGAGCATAGAAATAAAAGCATAATAGAGAGCAGCACATATTCTAAATAATGGCCACCACTACCAAATAATAATCCACCAATAAATCCATAAGGTATAGTACAAATAAGACAGCACAAGTAATAACGATATATTTTTTGTTGCTGTATTAATGGCTTCCTTTCTATATAGGAAATAGCTACGGTAAGTACTACGAGGACTGGTAAAGAAATGATAGATGCACCAATGAATATCAGTATCGACATTTTTGATAGCTCTAAGTCCGGCTGGAATAAACCATAAATCAAACAACCAATTGATAGTACAGTATTGGTTAATAACCAGGTAAGACTTGCAACGGAAACGAAGGATGTATTATTGTTCATAAATAAAAGTGCTTTGAAAAACAAAGTATAAGTACAAAAAAAAATTATTTAGTAGCGTTAATCATTTTTTCGAGTGCGTCGATATGTAACTTGAATGCTTTTTCACCCACCTTAGTCGCGGAGTAAGTTGTATTGGTTTTGCGACCAATAAAGCCTTTCTGAACTTTTAGGTAGCCGCTTTCTTCAAGTCCTTTTATATGACTTGCCAGGTTACCGTCGGTAATCTGTAGCAACTCTTTAAGGTCGTTGAAATTAATTTCATCATTCACCATCAAGGCGCTCATGATGCCCAATCTTATTCGATTGTCAAAAACCTTATTTAAATGTTGTATGGGATTCATGCCTTTTGGTAAAAATATTATTTAACCAGTTATTCAGTGTTATTTTTAAAAATATATTTATTCTCTTTCGTATTTAATCCACATTATGATACCATAAACAATATGCAATACACCAAAGCCAGTAGCCCAGAAATACAATCCTTTACCTACACACCAAAGATTGATTATACCAAGCACTATCTGGAAATAACCAAGGTATTTTATTTCTCCAAGGGTATACTTTGCTGCATTTACAAGTGCAAGACCATAAAATACCAAACATCCTGGAGCTATTAAACCTATGTTACCGTTTTCAATCAGTTTAATAAGAAATATACCGCCCGTTATTAATGGTATAAATACATTGACCATTAATCTTTTTGATGTGCTTCCCCAAAGTGGAACATTTGTTTTCTTACTTCTTAGCCAGGTGAATAATATGGAAGATAACAAAGCGCCCAGAAAAGTAATAATAGCGATGATGATCAGTTTATTATCCAGCAAAGAACTTAACAGAAAATGCCCGTTAGTAGAACTGTATATAGTATCATCAAGGTCTACTAAAGTATCTTTACCAGTAGCTAATGTATGATGAGCAAAGTAAGCACCTATAAGTGCACAGGTACCAGCTGCAATACCACTAAGGCCACTTAAACTTATGAAACGACTGCTTCGTTCCATCATTTGTTTTATCTGAAGAATATCCTGTTGATGTTCGTTGTTAAGATTCATTGTTAAAGCACTTTGAATTGCAAAGTAATAAACTGAAACTCAAACTTCCAAATATTTTTTAGTCTTAACAAAATATTTATAAAAGTATGTGCGGTAATGTAGGTTCCATTACTGAAGAAAATGTATTCATTTTCTAATATGTATTTGCTTTGTATTACTCCTTACCTGTATTCACTTTGTGCCTCTGTGCCTTGTTGCCTTTGTGCCTTGTATTCCTCTTGCCTCTACCCCCTAAGTATAGCAACAGGATCAATCTTCGAAGCTTTAATGGATGGCATTAGTCCGGCAATTAAGGTAGTGATTATGCCAAAGATTACTGCGAAAAAGTAGTGTAATGGATTGAATAAAACGGGGAAGAATTTAAGGGAAATAAAAGAGTTGGTAGCAGGAAAAGGTGTGCAGGATAAAGCATAAGAAAGTCCGAAACCTAACATGATACCGGTGATAGCACCTAAGGTTCCGATGATAAGAGATTGGGATAAAAAGATTTGTATAATATCCTTGCGGGCAAACCCTTGTGCTTTAAGAATGGCAATATCTTTAAGCTTATTGGAAATGGCCATATTCATGATGTTGTATATGCCAAAACCTGCCACAATCAGCAGGGTAATACTCACCACATAAGTAAGTACATTCCGGATAAGATTGGAGGCCGTAACAGACGAGTTGGCAGTCTCCCAATCTTCTGCTTTATAGTTATATTTCTGTTCAAAAACTTTTGCCAGTGGTACCGACTGTGAGTTGTCTTTAAGCTTAACATTAATGTCGGTAATATAGCTACGGTCTTTTCCCAACAACTGTTGTACAGCTGTAATATTTACATAGCTTTTAGCGTTGTCGATAGCGCCAATACCTATCTGAAATATACCTACAATTCTAAACTGCATAGTATTGCCGGTAGGGGTAGCAAGCGATACCATATCACCCATTGTTACATTCAGTTTATCAGCAAGTCCGGCACCAATTAAAATGCCATTATCTACGGTCAGCAAATTCTCTGCAACACCTTCTTTCATCTTCTCGTTCAGACTATATAAACGGGTTTCTTCTATAATGTTTACCCCATTGATAAAGCCATTTAATTGTACCGGTCCATAGTTGTAAAACACCTGTGTACTGAGCAAAGGAGATACTGCCATTACCTGATTGTTCTGCTTGATATCGTTGATGATAGCATCAGCATTTTTTATATTTAGGGCAATCTGTTTAGGCTTGGGATGATGCACAATAATGGCCTTATTGGAGTCGGCAAAATAAGTGCTGGCAACAGAATTGGTATAGTCAGTTTTTACATCATTGTAAATATGTATATCCGGAGTGGCTGCCAACATTGTATCCTGCAGAAACTGGTTTACTCCCTGCATAAAACTAATCATCAGGATGAACATAGCAATGCCAAAAGTTACCCCCAGCATAGCTACAACGGTCTGCTTCTTTTTGGATAAAAGATGTGTTTTAGTAATTGCTAAATTTACAGGAAGCGCCATAATTATTTGATTGTAGGGATAACGATTTCACTGCTCTCGGAAAGACCATTCAGGATCTCTACATCGTTCAAAGTTTTGATGCCCGTTTTAACTGCAATGATTTTTACATTACCATTTTCCTTGATTTTCAAACTATCATTATTCAATACTGCATTGCGGGGAACCACCAATACCTGATTCTTTTTTTGAATGATAATATTTGCCTCAACAGAACTGTGAATAAACGGTTGATTGGCAGATTGTTTAAATACAGCATCAACCCTAAAAGTCTGATCGGCTTCGTTCATAGTAGGGTATATGCGTTGAATAGTTGCAGTATATACTGTATTGCCCGTAACATCTATTTTTAATAATACTTCCTGGCCAATTTTAACCCTGTCAATATCCTGCTGATCTATTGCGAGTTTGATAATACGATTGTTGGTTTTGCCAATCATAGCCATCATATCATTCGATTTTACAGCCTCTCCTTCTTCTTTGTAAGTTTTGTAAATAGTGCCTGCATTGCTACTTCTTATATAATAATTATCAAGGTCGTTTTGTGCAGCTGATAACTGGCTATGAAGGTTGTTTAAATTTACTTTTAAATCGTTCTGAGTTGCATGGTATTTTTCTACTGCAGACTTCTTCTGGTTCTGCGAAATAACATAGGCATTATAAGCATTATCCAAAGCGGATTTAGTGCCTATATTTTCTTTCCATAAATTAAGTAATCTAAAGTATTGTAAAGAATCGTTGTTCAGTTTTGTGCCCGCAGTTTCAACCGCTATTTTTAAATCAT
Organism: uncultured Chitinophagaceae bacterium; assembly: GCA_903907815.1. Taxonomy (GTDB): domain Bacteria; phylum Bacteroidota; class Bacteroidia; order Chitinophagales; family Chitinophagaceae; genus CANFLJ01. The sequence continues at coordinate 6,567 of CAIVPM010000236.1, forward strand.
TTAATATTCTGGATTGCTCCGATACATTTGCTTGGGCAATAGCATAAGCATTTTGTGCAGCATCTACTCTGGCATTTTGTGCATCATGTTTTATCAGATAGAGTATCTGATTTGCTTTTACTGAATCCCCTTCTTTAATCAGCTTTTTAATGATAGTGCCCGGACTAAGGGCGAAAACAGAATATTCACTGTCGGCAATAATTTTGCCGGAAGCATAAACAGTTTCAATTATATCTTTCTTTTGAGGATGAATAGTGGCTGCATGCTTGCAGGCTACACTGGATATAAGAAGTAGAACGAAGAATAATTTGTTCATTGTAATAACAGAATATGTCCACAAAGTAAATGATTATATTTTAAGCATAGAAATTGGTTACAAAAGAAGCAACATTGTATTAATGTATTTTGTATTTCTCACGACTCAGGTTTTATTTTCACGATTCACGAAAAGGGTATTCGTTTTTGTTGTTAGAATATTATAAACTGATTACTTAATTACAACCTTCTATTTTACCGACCATTTTCGGTGATTTACCGACGAATTAATTAGTATTGCCTAAAGTGACTTGCACAACAGAAGGTGGCGATATAGTTTTGCTCTATCAAAATAAAAAATTATGGAAGGAAATAACTTTAGTAGTAATAACAGACTTTGGACAGGCGTTCTTTTTGTTATTGTTGGTGGCCTTATTCTGGCTGCAAAAATGGGAGCTCCAATACCTATGTGGATATTCTCCTGGGAAATGTTGTTGATAGGTGCTGGATTGGCTTTAGGCTTGAAACATAAGTTTCGCAGATCGGGATGGCTGGTAATGATTGTGGTAGGCATGATATTTCTACTGGATGGAGAAATACCTAACCTTAATCTGCATGAATATATAGTGCCCATCATTATTATGGCGGTAGGGGTGATGTTTATCTTCCGTCCAAGAAACGGTAATTGTAAGTACAATAGAATGAGTGGAGACTGGAATGATAAATGGAGAAACCGTTGTGATAATAACGGAGGCTCATGGCAGGCCGGTTCATCTGCTACTACTACTGAAACGGGTGATGTAATACAATCTACTTCTATATTCAGTGGGGTAAAGAAAATAATTCTGTCAAAAGATTTTAAAGGAGGTAGTATTACCTGTGTAATGGGTGGTGCTGAAATAGATCTTACTCAGGCAGATATTAATGGTACAGTAGTGATAAGAGTAGAACAGGTATTTGGAGGAATGAAATTGCTTGTCCCTCCACATTGGGTAGTAAATAATGAAATAGATGGCATGTTTCATGCGGTAGAAGATAAAAGAAGAATGCAGTCTGGAATGGTGGCGGATACTACAAAAGTGCTGCTGTTAAAAGGCTCCTGTGTATTTGGAGGAATAGATATTAAGAGCTACTAAATACATTATTTTAAGTGTTGAATTTTAAATGATAAATTGATACATAAATACTCATAATGTATATCATTTAAAATTCAACATTTAGCACTCAACATAAAAATTATGAACTGGTATCTGGCAAAAATTGTTTACCGAATTATTAGTGGTGATGGAAAACATACTCCACAGTTTGACGAGCAGTTAAGGCTGATAAATGCCGACGATGATCTACATGCTTTTCAGAAAGCAAGATTGATAGGAGATAAGCAACAGGATAGTTTTTTGAATAAAGTAAATAACGCCGTTCGCTGGAAATTTATTGATGTGGCAGAGATTAATAAACTGGAGAATTTGACGGATGGAGCAGAAATGTACTCCAGAATTTATGAAGAAGAAAATGCAGAGTTGTACATTCGTGCCACACATTCAAGAGCTCAGTTTCTTTTAGAAAAGGGTCTTGACCAATTTGTACCGATAAACTAAATAAAGTTGCATACATCCATTATACAGAACAGAAAGTTTAAAGTTGTATTTTTTACAACATTTATTATCTGGTGGATAGTATGGGCTATTATGCATTGTATTGTATTATTAGGTTTCGGATTTAAGCCTTCAATGGCTATGGTTGATAGTGGTATTAGCAATACATTATTGGCTGGAGCCTGCCTGTTGATACTGAATAATATGCGGTATTATCTTCCCAAGAACGAGAAATACTGGTATGTATTAGTGATTAGTATTGCACTGAGTAGTGTATGGTTGTTTTTTGTTAGAATAGCATTGTGGGCAATCTATAAAACAGATGAAGCTTATATGAATTCGCTATCTCAAACCTCCAACATTCGTTTTAGCATTGCATTCTTACTTACAGGTTTTATGACCATGTTGAGTCTGCTCTGGTATACACAACAGGAACAGAAAGAAACAGATGATAGAAATGCTGATGCTGAAAGACTGGCTAAGGAGGCTGAACTATATAAACTACGTCAACAATTACAACCTCATTTTCTATTCAATAGTCTGAATTCTATCAGTGCATTAACTGGAACGCAGCCCGAGAAAGCAAGGCATATGATACATCAGCTATCAGACTTTCTTAGGGGTACTTTAAAAAAAGATGAACAGCAATGGAGCACTCTAATGGAGGAAATGGAATACCTTCAATTATACCTTGATATTGAAAAAGTTAGGTTTGGCTATCGACTACAAACAACTGTAACCAATAATGAAGCAGTTTTGCAAATGAAGCTTCCTTCTATGCTGCTGCAGCCAATTGTAGAAAATGCAATAAAGTTTGGATTGTACGATACCATTGGAGCAGTAGAAATTGCTATTGAAGCTAAAGAGATAGATGGACAGTTGCAGGTAATAGTTCAGAATCCTTTTGATGAAGAAACTGCACAGCCTTTACAGGGAACAGGTTTTGGATTAGCGTCTATTCAACGACGATTATACCTGTTATTTGCAAGACAGGATTTATTGCAGACCAGAAAAGAAAACAATTATTTTATTACAACAATTACAATCCCTCAGATAGTATGAAATGTGTAATTATAGACGATGAACCATTGGCAAGAATGGTGATAAAAGAATATCTGCAAACCTATACAGATATTGAAGTAGTGCAGGAATGTAATGATGGATTTGAAGGGGTAAAAGCTATTCAGCAGGTACAACCTGATCTTATATTTTTAGATATTCAGATGCCGAAAATAAATGGATTTGAAATGCTGGAATTGATAGATAATCCTCCACTGGTAATTTTCACTACAGCTTTTGAAGAGTATGCTATAAAAGCTTTTGAAGCACATGCAGTTGATTATTTATTAAAGCCTTTTAGTAAAGAAAGATTTGATAAAGCATTGCAGAAGTTATTGACCCAGAAAGCAAATGCTATCACACCTCAGAAACTGGAAATACTGGAAGAAGCTACTAACTCGCCTATGCAGTCCAGCAGGATTGTAGTTAAAGATGGGGGCAAAATAAAAATCATTCCGGTAGCACAGATTCAATACCTCGAAGCGGCTGATGATTATGTAAAGATTCATACTGCAGAAGGTATTTTTCTGAAAAAGAAAACAATGCAATATTTCGAAGACAGCCTGCAACAGCAGCAATATATTCGTATACATAGGTCATACATTGTAAATGCTTCCCTTATTACTCGTATAGATCCTTACGAAAAAGATAGTCATATAGCCTTATTAAGTACCGGTGTAAAATTGCCAATCAGCAAAGCTGGCTATATTAAACTGAAAGAAGTATTAGGGATTTAATTGATAATTTGATGATGTGATAATATAGTGATTTGATAATTGAATGTAATACTGATTTGTATCAAGTTACAACGCATAGCTATTACATTTGTTGCTCATATTTATTATCATGAAAAGAATTTTGCTGACTGCCTTTTTACTATTGAATATCATCATAGTATTTTGTCAGAAAGTAGATACAGTTATCAGGAAGGACGCGTACTATTCTTATTATAGTTATACTGTAAAGAATCCATTATATGTAGTATATCATTTATACCAGGGTGGGGGAGACTGCAGTAGAAAATCAATGAACTTTTTAAGTGATAGTGGTACTGCAACAAACAACGATTATAAAAAACAAGGCTACGATAAAGGCCACCTTGCTAATGCAGAAGATTTTGCCAATGATTGTGATAAAGAAAAGTCTACTTTTAGCTATTATAATTGTCAACCTCAAACACCAAGACTCAATAGAGGTATCTGGAAAGTATGGGAAACAAAAATCAGAAAGGAAAGTCAGTTAAAACATCTTGAAATTATCTGTGGCGGTATTTTTACCAATAGCACTTATATAGGAGATGGAGTATATGTACCTACTTATTGCTGGAAAATGGTGATAAACGAAGATGATGGGTCTATAGAACATTGTTTACTTTTCCCGAATGATAATAGCGATAGTTTTCAGGAAATAAGCTTGCCCGATTTAAAAGAAAAACTGGAATATGTACTAAGTTATTAATTGGGTTTAAGCTAATATCTGTTTCAGGATATCCGGGCTATTTAGCTTTCCATAATAAGGCACATGTAACTGAAAAAAGGATTGCAGGTACTCAATTAATTCGCTTCGCATAGTTCTATTCAAAGAAATACTTCCAATTTCTTCAATTGGAGAAACAATAATTTCTGAAAGTAACTTCGATAAATGTTCTGGCATATAATATCTATGGGTTGGAGTATTAGCGATAAATACACCTTCCTGATAATCCAGAATAGGCGTAAGGTGGGAATAATGTCCTTGAATTTCAAAGCCCAGCCTCGCTGCTAATTTTATGGAATAGTATAATGGAAGGTTGGCGGTAAAAGCATCGTCCGCTGAATCCAGCATGATAAGCGCTTCTTCCGTTAAGTAATAAATTTCAGCATTAGCTTCGGGTTGTTTACTACAATGTTGCAGCATTTCTATTATGTAAAGCAATACACTGTTTTTCACTACATTATTAAATAGATTCCTATAAAGATAAGACCACTGAAACTCTTTTATATACTGAAAATTCTTTATTTCCTGGTGTTGAACCTGCATATCAAGCAGTGCACCTCCTTGAAAATAAGAAGCATTCGCAGAGGACTTTTTAGAAGTATTGCGAATGCCTTTAATTATATATTGCTGTATGCCAAATAGTTCTGTATATACCGAAACAATCAGACTCGTCTCTCCGTATTTCAACGACTTTAATACGATTCCTTTTGTATGGTGAACATGCATGAGTAAATTATAAATTTTAAGTTGTATGTATTAAATGATTATAAATTACTCTAAAATAAATTATATAGAGAATACTTATAACTTAACACCTATAACTTTATTAGTTTCCGTATACACTCAAGAACTTAATACGCATAATCTTAAGCTGTTCAAAAGTATAATTGTTGCCTTTTAACTCTTGTAAAGCAACATCTAAAGAGGAAGTCTGGCAGCCTTTGAAATAATCTATAATATCTTCCTGGTCATATTCATCCAACCATTCGTCTATAGCATAATCCAGATTAAGTTTAGTTCCACTTGCTGCAATAGTTTCCATTTCGTCCATCATTTCAGATAAAGTGAAACCTTTATTTTTAGCAATGGTTTCTAAAGGAATTTTCTTGTCAATATTCTGAATAATGTAAATCTTATTACTGCTCTTATTAGCCACCGATTTCATTACAAAATCGTCTGGTTTTTCTATGTCGTTTTCCGCAACATATTTCTCAATCAGTGAAACGAAAGGTTTACCATATTTCAATGCTTTACCCTTACTTACCCCCTGACATTTTTCTAAATCTTCCAGCGTAGTAGGATACATAGTAGCCATATCCTGCAAAGAGTTTTCTAAAAAGATAACAAATGGAGGCAATCCTTTTTTCTTAGCTTCATCATGCCTTAATTCTTTAAGCATTTCAAAAAGCTTATCATCTGCAGATGCTGCAACTGATTCTCCACCAGCTTCATAATCTTCATCGTCATCGTCATGATCTTCATAAATATTATTCAGCACAATTTCAAATGACGTAGGCTTTTTCAGGAACTTTTCACCTTTTTCAGTGAACTTCAATAGTCCATATTCTTCTATATCTTTTCGGATAAGATTAGCAAGCAACATTTGTCTTACAACACTATTCCAGAAGTGAGCATCATGATCTTTTCCTAAACCAAAAACATCCAGTCTTTCATGTCTGTACATGGTTACCTGAGGGGTAGGTTTACCCATCAATACATTGATTACATATGCTGCATCAAATCTTTCATCCAGACCTCTTATAACTTTCAAAGCAATTGCTACATCGGCCTTAACTTCAATTTTAGGCTTAGGATGTAGGCAGTTATCACAATTATGACAATTATCTACCTTCCATTGTTCTCCAAAATAGTGCAATAAAATTTTTCTTCTACAAACACTACTTTCTGCAAAAGCAACTGTTTCATTAATCAATTGAGTGCCTACTTCTCTTTCACTCAATGGTTTGTCCCGCATAAGGTGTTCCAGTTTGGAAACATCTTTATGAGAATAATATAATAAACAAAGTCCTTCCAGTCCATCTCTACCAGCTCTTCCAGTTTCCTGATAGTAGTTTTCAATAGACTTAGGAATATTATAGTGAATTACAAATCGAATATCTGGTTTGTCAATACCCATACCAAAGGCAATGGTGGCTACAATCACCTGAACATCTTCATTCAGGAACTGATCCTGTCTGTCTGCTCTTAATTTTTGATCTAAACCAGCATGATATGCTACTGCTTTAATATTATTAGCCATCAACACTTCAGCAACTTCTTCAGTAGTTCTTCTGTTGAGGGTATAAATAATACCACTCTTGCCTTTGTGTCCACTGATAAATTTAGTGATACTTTTTATAGTCTGTTCCTTATCTCCTTTTGGTAGAATTTCATAAAAAAGGTTGGCTCTGTTAAAGGAGGAAATAAAAATATTGGGGTCTCTAAGGCCAAGATTTTTTACAATATCGCTCTGTACTTTAGGCGTAGCGGTAGCCGTAAGTGCTACTACTGCAACTTCTGGACTGATAATGTCCATCATTTCTCTCAATCTTCTGTATTCTGGTCTAAAATCATGGCCCCACTCCGATATACAGTGTGCTTCATCTACCGCAAAGAAGGAAATATTTAAGTCAGCAAAAAAGTCAAGGTTCTCTTGCTTGGTCAATGTTTCAGGTGCAACGTATAAAAGTTTGGTTTTCCCTGCCGTTAAGTCTTCTTTTACAGTTCTTATCTGTGCTTTATTTAAAGAAGAATTTAAAAAGTGTGCTACCGTGTCCTGTTCGCTATATCCTCTTACTAAATCTACCTGATTTTTCATCAGTGCAATAAGTGGAGAAACTATAATAGCACATCCAGGCATTAATAAAGCTGGTAATTGATAACATAGGCTCTTGCCACCACCAGTAGGCATGATAACAAAGGTATCTTTCCCGCTAAAAAGGCTGTTTATGGCATCCTCTTGTTTGCCTTTAAATTCGGTGAAACCAAAATATTGGTGCAGTCCTTTATGTATATCGTAATTATGGGATGAGGAGTCCTGAGGTAAATTTAGTCTTGATTTTGTCTTTTTCTCTCCAGCAGTTGTGGTTGCTTTCCTCGCACTTTTAGCCATTACTCTACTTGATATTATGTGTTAAATGTTGTTCTTTTGTCTTCAATTGTGTCGCCAAGATAATTAAAATTAGTGAATTCCCTAATCTAAAATTGATTTTAAAAATTTTATCTTCCTTTAATTATGAAGGACTGCGAATTTAATGTTCTATTTATATAATGTCAAAGGTTTGTTGTTAAAGTTTATTTTTGCAGGATATGAGTTCAAAAATCATTCAAAAAGCATTGGAAACAATTCAGATAGAAGCCGCTTCTATTCAGCGTTTGTCCAGTTTTATTAATGCAGATTTCGAAAAAATAGTTGAATTAATCTTTAAATCTAAAGGAAGATTAATTGTAAGTGGCATTGGTAAAAGCGCAATTGTAGCCCAGAAAATTGTAGCAACACTCAATTCTACAGGTACTCCTGCCCTCTATATGCATGCTGCCGATGCTATTCATGGCGATTTAGGAATGGTTCAGGAAGATGATGTTGTACTGGTAATCAGCAAAAGCGGTGAAAGCCCTGAAATTAAAATGCTGGTGCCCCTCATCCATAACTTTGGTAATCCGCTGATTAGCATTGTAGGCGATCCTAATAGCTTTTTGGCTAATGAATCAAAATTTTACATCAATACTTTTGTAGAACAAGAGGCTTGCCCCAACAATCTGGCTCCTACCAGCAGTACTACCGCGCAAATGGTTATGGGCGATGCTTTGGCAGTTTCCTTAATGGAATTGAATAATTTTTCTGGTAAAGACTTTGCAAAATACCATCCTGGCGGCAATCTTGGTAAAAGACTGTACCTACGGGTAGCCGATTTATATAAGAATAATTTGGTGCCTAAAATCCTTCCTACTGCTACTTTAAAGGAAGTAATAATGGAAATAACCACTAAAAGATTGGGCGTAACTGCTGTGGTGGATGCAAATAATAAACTCATTGGTATTATTACCGATGGCGATTTAAGACGAATGCTCGAGAAAAGCAATGTCCTGAATAGTATTACGGCATTAAATATTTTGTCTTCTTCACCAAAGTCCGTTCATCCCGATACCTTGGCAGTTGAAGCACTGAACCTGATGCGTAATTTTGATATTAGTCAATTAATTGTAGTAGAAAATGATGCTTATCTGGGTATTCTTCATCTTCATGATTTAATAAGAGAAGGAATAATTTAGTTCTTCAGAGTGTAAGTGTATTCATTTAACATTTAACATCCAAAATTTAAAATAATTCATTTATAGATCCTTTTAATACTTTTTAGCTGTTTAATCCGTTAAAATAAGTGGTAAGCAAATCACCATATTATTTTAATGAGTACGCAAACAGCCAAATATCTTAAGCTTGACCTGGAAAGTATTCAGGACGACTTTTTTTCAGATACAAGGCTGATTGGAATTGTTGCACCTATCAAAAACTATTATCTCTGCTGGCTACTCAATACGATTCTGGAATATAATTTTCTACTCAATCCTGAATGCGAAATAGTATTACATAAACGAAAGTCTAATAAAGATAGAAAGTACTATTTCCCAGTATATGAGTCCCGTGAAGCAGGAACGCCCATTGTGCATTATTTATACCATAATCAAAATGATGGGGAATACCTTTTACCCGAATTTAAGCACGTCGATTATATATGGTTAATTAAAGGTTGGTCCAAAGAAGATAACAGACCAGATAATATTAAACATTCTCTTAAACGAATAAAGTTGGTACAGCTCGTGTTTGATCTGTCTGTAGATCAGATTAAAAACAAAGACCACATGATCTTTGAATAATTGGCTGTGGCTTAAATGGGTTTAGTTTTGTATTTTTTGTCTTTAGTTTTTTAATTCATAATTCATAATTTTTAATTCATAATTCACTTGTCAGATACTCCCCAAGGTAATAGCGATATTTTATTATTCTTAGTAAATACTAAGATGCCTTTTGGTAAATATAAAGACCGGTTAATATGCGACTTGCCTGTTGAATATTTAGAATGGTTTCAGCGCAAAGGATTCCCTAAAGGAAAGCTTGGAATGCTCCTGCAAACTATGTATGAGATTAGATTAAACGGACTTGAAGATTTATTAAACCCTCTAAAGAACAGAAGGTAGCAGTAACTTATTCTGTAAATCGAATTGTTTCTCCTGCCTTAATAGTAAAGCTTTTATGGCCTCTTTTTATAAAAAAATCAATACTACTTTTATTGGTTATTATTCTTTTATTAATTGAATATTGTAAAGATTTAAATGCATTAATATAGTTCACCAGATCAATCTGAGTAGTGTAACAAATAGTAAGATTATGGGCAACTAACTGTAAGAATTTCTCCATTTCCAACCACCTGTTTCCCTCTCCATCATTTTCCCAACTATGCCCCCATACATCCAGCAACGCAAGGGTATCGGCTGCTAAGAATTGTTTAATACTGGTATAGAAAAGAGCAAGTTCTTTTTGGTTATTCAAAGAATCGTTTGGTGTAAAATAAGCCTTGCCAAATTGATGTATAGTGGGTGTCCATAGTAGAAAATTTGTAGGGATAGAAAAGTTGTAACTATCCTCTACTGTTCTGGCATAAGTTATTCCACATTCTTTTGCAATAGCAACTACCGTATCGTTATAGTTCCCAAATGGATAAGCCATACCATTTACTATGTTCCCATTTAATTGTTCTAATACTGTTCTGTCCGATAATATTTCATTACGGATATCTTTAATCGAAAGTCTGGTTAAATTAGGATGGTTTGAACTATGAACAGATACTTCATGGTTTTTAAATAACGTTTTAATCTCTTCTTTTTTCAGATAATCTTTTGTCCCAAGTTTGCCGGAATTAAGATGAAATGTACCTTTAATGCCATACTTATTTAGTAGTACTACCAATCTTCTATCCGTGTCCCTGCCATCATCCATACTAATGATAAGGGCCTTAGTTTTGCCCCCCGGAAATAACATTTCTATATTCTTTCCTTCAATTGTATCTTTTGTTGTAGGTACTTGTGCCTGAACAGTTTTATCTACAGAAAGTAAAACAAACAGTAGGATAATTGTGCTGAGATTTTTCACTTATAAATTTATTTAGTTGGATAATTAATTAGTTGGTCAAGTATATGCTTTTCAAAATTCACCCATTCATTATACCCAGCTTCGTTAGGGTGAGTTCCATCATAAGTTAATGTAGATTTTATCAAATCATTGCTATCGGCAAACAAACTATGAAGGTCAATAACAGTATAGTTATTGGCAGTTGCTTTATTTTTTAATTGAATATTGATATCTTTTATCTTAGCCACTAAATCAGCTTTGTCGGTTGGCAATATGGTTTGAATATAAAGTTTACTTGTGGGAGATTGTTCATGAATTTTCTGAACAATCTTAAGCGTATTATTTACAACAAAGTTTGCCGATTTATAGGCCAGTAAATCATTAATGCCACACAATACAAATACCGCTTTTGGTTGTATATAATTTATCTCGCCAAGCCTGTTTAAAACACCTTCTGTTACATCGCCCGATATACCCCTGTTCTTAATGTTTGAATGACCAAATCGCTTAGACCAGTCTCCTCCTTGTTCAATAATGCTGTTGCCAACAAACACTATATCATGTTGGCTCAATGGATGTTGTTTAAAGTAATTGATACGTTCTTTATAATGATTCTTTGCCCACTTAGTATGATAAGTAACTACTAAGTTAGGAGAGGGGTATAGACTATCAGGAATATTAATAATAGCTGAATTAATATGCTTAGTACCTATGCTAAAAGCCATTGAACTTAGTCCGGTTATTATTAATATTGTCAGGAAGTTTATTCTCATTTTATTGTTATAATAAATCGGCTCAATATTTTTATAATTTGTATTTAAACTTACAACTTAATGATTACTTATTCAGCCATTTCTTAAAGTCGCTAACCCTTTCTCTACTTACAATACAGGCATCTCCTGTCAGTTGTTTACTTACAACATTCAGTCGTCCATTCAAATAGGTTTCTACTTTTTCTATTGCCTTAATATGAATAATAATTTTTCTGTTTATTCTAAAGAAATCAGTTGGCGATATCATGCGCTCAATTTCATCCAGTGTATATTTCACAGGAAATCTAAACCCTTTAGTGTTAACAAGAAAAGAGATACTCTCCCGCGTTTCAAAATAATGTATCTCTTCTAACGGTATATAATCAATCGACTGCCCTTTCTTTACCAGAAATCTACTCTTATATTCATTATTTAAAGATGAATATATAAGCTTAACTTTTTCCTTCAGTAATTCATCAGAAAACTGTTGTTGCTTTTTAAATTTATCCAAAGCAAATTGTACATCTTTAAGCGTGATTGGCTTTAGCAGATAATCAATACTATTTTGTTTAAAAGCAGTAATCGCGTATTGATCAAAAGCAGTAGTAAATATGATAGGTATAGCTATGTCTACAGAAGAAAATATGTCAAAACTATTGCCGTCTGCCAGATGAATATCTACAAACAAAAGATCCGCTTCCAAACCTGCAGTAAAGGCATTAACAGCCTCTCTTACCGTTTCAATATAGGATACAACTGTTATGCTGCTATCTGTTTTTTGAAGTAGCAAGGCAAGGTGTTCTGCCGACAGCTTTTCATCCTCAATAATTACAACTTTCATGAGTGTAAAATTAATGGCAAAGCAATGCTAAAAATGTTTTCAGATCTCGTTACCACTACTTTTTCTGCTGTATAGAAATGGTATCTCTTTTCTATATTCTTAATACCTGTTTTCGAACTTACAACTTTATCACTTCTTGGATGTATAGGGTTTTCAATAATCAGCTGATTGTCTTTTGTATAAATACTAACCTGCAATGGTTTTGCTTGCGACACTTCATTATGTTGAATCGTGTTTTCTACCAGCATCTGCAAACACATAGGGGGCAAATAATATTGCTGTTTATCAAGTGGAATGTCAATAGAAAACGAAATGCCCTTATCAAATCTAATACTTAGCAAATAGATATAGTGTTGTATAAATTCCAGCTCATTACGCACTGTTACCAGTTCGGTGTTTTCATGATCCAGCACATAACGATATACTTTCGATAATTCACTGATAAATTCTGCAGCTTTATCCTGATCCTGATATACAAGGGAGCTTAATACACTTAGATTGTTAAACAGGAAATGGGGGTTCAATTGTTTCTTCAGATTTTGCAACTGAGCAGTTGCACTCTCCGTTTTATATTGTTCTACTTCAAGTATACTTTGCTTCCAGGCAATAAAAAACTGACTACCAGTATTAATGAGTAAAATGCCAAATGCAATTACAATTGCAGGAATTAGCATAGGGACTAATCCGTGAGGTCTGTTATCCAGATTTCTATTCAATATATAATCTACCATCAATATCAGATTAGCAAGCGTTGTAATGGTAAACAAAGAAGAAACAACTATCTGTGCCAGCAATCTTTTTCGGGTCTCCTGCAACCAGGAGTAATGTTTATCCAGCCATTTATCTATTTGTAAATTACCTTCCCACACTGTTACGGTTACGAGGGTAATGGCAATTATATCAATATAAAATGAATGATGAATTCCATCTTCATGTAGAAATAAATACTTGAACAACAAGGATATTACTATCCCGGCCAATATCATATATATAAATCTTTTATTACTGTTCATAGTAAATTAAAACTGCAATTTATAGGTAAAGTTCGGAAACAACCCAAGCTGATACGTGGTTTTTATATTTTGCATCCTATTATCATAGCTCTGCGAAAACACATTTTGATGGTTCGTAACATTCTGCAAATCCAGCGATAATGATTGCGATAATTTCTTCTTACTGCTATTAAAAGTATACCCTACTTTTATGTCAAGTCTAAAATAATTATCATAAGTAGCAGAATATGCATCTTTCGATAATATTTCATGGTTTTGTGCCTGCGATGCAGTTACATCAATCGGTGTAAAGTATCGCCCTCCTGCATTCGTAAGTTTAAAGTCTACAGCAATTTTATTTCTTTTCCCTTCTCCTACTTTCCACTCCTTACCACCTAAAATATTATATACATATTGACCATTAAATGCAGTGTTTCTTTCTATTCCATCACTACCAGTATATTTAGCTGAATACAAGGAAGAAGTAAATAGAACATAGTAACCCTGACTAAAGAATTTCTCTACCGTCAGCTCCACACCATAGTTTCTACCACTCCCTTTATTTACCAGACTACTCGTAGTGTCCGATTGATATCCCGATCCGGTATTCAGCACCGAATAACTGCTCGAATAGCTGGTTACAGGCACATTGCTAAGCGATTGATAATATACCTCAGCTTTCACACGCCAGTCTTTTGCAGGCTGCAAATCATAGCCCAGTACATAGTGCTCACTCTTGGTAAAATCAAGTCCCCAGTTCGAGGTTGCTCCTTCTCCATTGGCATAAATATTTAGTGGCTGCATTTGCGAATGAAGCCCATAGCCTACACTGATGCTGCTCTTGTTATTTAACTCATATTTCATCCCAAATCTTGGCTCTGCTACAAAAGAATTATTTATAAAAAGCTTTTGTGCATGTAGTCCTGCATTTACCGTAATGCGTTCACTAAGCTTATACTTTAATTCTGCAAATGCTTGTGCCAGATGGGTGGTAGTATCTTTATCCCATACCTGTTTAAAACCATCATTGATATTCATCTTTGTTTTGTCATACAATTTTATTCCCAGCAATTCATTCTGAATACCTACCTTCAAAAAGAGTCTCGAACTTGCTTTCAAATTATAAGTAGTACTAAAATTGTAGCCAGTTTTCTGGTAGTTACTCACCTCTTTACTATAGCTGGTATTGATAAAGTGGTCAAAGTCATAATTGGTCTGATCTGTCTTGGAATAATTTAATCCAATGGTCGAACTGATGAAAGATTTGCTGTTCAATTGTTTAAAATGATTCAATCCTACTATTCCAATGGTGCTGGCAAAGTCCGTCTGATTACCATTGCCATATAAAGTATTACTACTGC
>CAIVPM010000237.1 GCA_903907815.1 uncultured Chitinophagaceae bacterium
CTGTATTAGCTACAGTATAAGTCATCCAAGCACCAGCACCCGTAGTAGCTGTTCCAAAGAAATTACCGTTTATAGTTGCAGAAGGTGTAGTACCAGTCATTATACCAGAACTTGTAATACCAGTTAAAATAGTAACTGTACCCGAAGTGGTCCAGTTTCTAAAAGTGTTGCCAGTAATACTTAAAATATTACCGGTCATAGCACTTCTTATACCTAACATTGTACTGGAAGATCCTGTGGTAGAAGTTAACGTAGCACCACCTGCACCAAGGTTTGCTCCGTTAAGTATATAACCAGTTCTCATATTGCCTGCTGTAGAATTACCTATAGTATTGCTACTAATTGTAAAATTACCAGCACCCGCAATGTCAATACCGGTTATTGCACCATTTACAGAAGCCGAACTTCCAGAAGCATCTACAGAACCAACTGTATTATTTTGTATGGATACCGTATTCGCACTATTAACATAAATACCTACTGCTGTACCACCAGTAGTAGTACATAAGGTGTAAATATTTGCTAGCGAAGAACCAGTAGAACCAATGGTATTACCAGAAGTTGTACCAATATTTACATTTCCACTGGTTACATTTATTCCACACCATATACCATTTGTAGTAGTAGCACCACTGGAAGTATATAATGCAAATCCACCAATATTATTTCCTTGAATATTTGAAACGGTACCAGCAGCTGTAAATGCACAGTTTATAGCAATATACCTTGTAGTATTAGCATTGGTGGTTGTAACAGTATAGGAAGTTGGAAAAGTACCTGTAACAGCTGTTGTATTACCCAATAGATTGGTTGTACCAGTTCCCAATGCATTAGCATATCCAATGGTGTTTCCTGTAATGGTATATCCAGCACCCGAAAGTACACTAATACCTGCATGGGTATTTCCTGTTGAAAATATTCTAGTACTTCCCTGATATAATTTATTATTGGTAATGATCCAGGCATTGTTTCCAGTGCCTGTTAATAATATACCAGTACTTACCAGTGTTGCACTGAAGTAGTTCGTTATATTACAATTTGATATGGTATTACTACTATTAGCAATTGCTGCAGATGTTCCTGCAGAATATATGCCATTTACAGGATTTGACGCACCGTCAACAATCGTACAATGGTCAATCGTATTATTACTGTTACCCGTACTAATACCAGCACCAAATGCTATAGTTCCACTGGTAGCAGAAACATTCACACTTTGTACCGTACAATATTGTATGGTATTATACGAAGCATCACTTGCAAATTGTACCGCTGTACCAGTAGTAGAGGTATTGGAAATAGTTAGGAACGTTCCACCTCCTGAACCACCAGCCTCGCCATCGAAAATAATAGAACTACCACCTAAAAAGTTAACGGTAGAACTGGCAGCACTGGTTAAGGTAACAGATGAAGTATTGGAAGATGGTCGGATAGTAAGGTTGTTGCCTTGATTAATACAACCGTTTTGCAAAAAGGTTAAAGGAAAACTTTCATTACTGGTTGCATAGGCAGTAGTATAACCACCACCTAATGGAACTGATTGATTTTGTAATTCAAGAATTACACTTCCTATCAATCCATTGTTATTAATATAGTTAACGGCAGCTGTAATGCTGGTAAAACCAGAACCATCATTTGGCTGACCAGGCCCTACTGGAATAATTCCTTTGATACTATTAGCACCAGAACAGGCAGCTGTGTTAGTACTGAAAGTTTGTTGCAATGGACTTGTAGTTAAATAAGTAGGCCCACCACATGTACCAGTGTTATAAGAATAAACGTAATAATCATAATTAGTACCAGCAGTTAAACCAGTAGATGTGAAACTGGTAGTAGCAGAAGACTGCAGCACAGTTCCTAAACCTAAAGCATTACCTGCAGTATATGTAGTTCCATTAGTAGGGTCTGTTTTGGCAGAACCTGAAGGGTATTGAACTACAAGATACCCACTTGCAACAGGAGATGCAGCAGTGAAACTACCTAATATTGCTGAACTTGTTGCGCTGGTTTTTAATAGTGAAGTTGGTTGAGCTGTAGGAGCAGCACAAGGTGCAAGACCTCCAAGTGCTAAAACGTGTACGTAATTAACCGTGTTTACTGCGGAACCAGCAGTAGCAGAAAATGCAAAGGAAATGCTTTGAATAGTTTTTGAATAATTTGCAGGCAGTAAAGTAAGCGGTAATTCAAACAAGTTAGGTCCACTTAACGAACAAGCATCTGTAGCACCAGGAGCTGCATTATTAGCTCTTGTCATAGTACTTGCGTAAGCAGAGTTTGCAGGGGTATACCAGTTTGACAATGCATTACCCGAAAATACCTGCGTATTTAAATCTGTAAAAGTAACCGTAACTGTTAATGTAGGACCAGCAGTATTTATTACTGAAGTGTACAATATATATAAGTTAGAATAACTGGCAGGAGTAGATAAAGATACAGATCCTGTAGTAGAATATACAGATCCAGAATAAGTATTACTAGCAATAGTCATTGAATTATTTGCTGAGTAACTTTGTAAGGAATAGGTTAACCCTGAAGTTTTTGAACTGGTAATTAAATTATTAGCAGGCATACCACAAGTAGGTAAAGTACTACTTGCATACCATTTGTAGGTATTATCTACAAAAGTATATTTGGCACCATCCACCCCAATATTAGGTTGACTTACACCTGGCATAGTACCAGTAGAGGCCGTATTAGAAGCACCAACTCCATTTGCAACAATGTCAGTATTAAACCCTGTTATTGGTACATTAACATATTGCGCTTTTACACTTCCTATAAATAAGGTAGCCATCATAGTAAACAAGAACAAGGAACGTTTCAATCTCCCTGCCATCTTTTTTTGTTGCGGCACAATATTTAAAACTACACTACGCTTATGAGTGCGATTGGTTTTAAATTGTTCATTTAGAACAATATTGTTGAAAGCTGTGCTGATGTTGGCGATAATTGCCTCGTACAATTTTCTCATGTGTTTCTGTTTACTATGATAATTAAAAAACTTAATTCAAATTTTATATAACTACATAACCTACCAATAGTATCCATCTATCTGGTATAATTATGTTACATACTGCACCGTTAAACTATTACAAACAATAGTGTTAACCCCTATCTTTTTTCATTTGTTGCTGAACGAATTTTTCAAATTGCATTCTGAAAATTCGTATGTTCTCGTTAGTTCTCTCGTTAAATTAAAACAATTTTAAGCCCTTAGTTTTATTCTCTATTAAGACTTAAAATATTATTCTA
>CAIVPM010000238.1 GCA_903907815.1 uncultured Chitinophagaceae bacterium
AAAAGTATTAATTACATTAATAATTTTAATCGAATAATATTCACCTTGACTAACTAAACTTGTAGGTGTAGTACCAGTAATATTTACTGAAACATTAGGTATATTTACTAAAGTTGGATATAAAATTTGTCCTAACTTATTTACTAATATTTCTTTTACATAGTTACAATAAAGGGAACTAATATACAAATTTCCACAAATATCAATTGCTACAGAGTATGGATCATATATATAAGTGTTGAAAGCTGACGTCCCTTCAATAGCTGTTGTACCAGAACCCGATACAAATGTATTAATAACCCCAGAATTGTCAATTTTTCTAACATTATTTGACGTTTTATCAACAATATAAATATTTCCATAAGCATCAAGTTTAACATCTGTTGGTAACGCAAGTTGCGCGCTGGTTGCTAGTCCTCCATCACCACTATTCCCTATTATTCCATTTCCGGCAATAGTTGTCACAATTCCAGTAGAAGATATTTTTTTTACTGTATAATTTGCAACATCGGTAACATAAAGATTATAATTGTCATCAACAGTTATTCCGAAAGGATGATTTAATCCTGCAGTTGCAGCATTTGCTATTGTATTAATAATTTTAGTGCTATATGTTACTTTTCTTATTACACCTGTACTTGAACTTGTATTACCACCTTCTGAAATATAAAGATTTTCACTTTTGTCCAATGCAATTGAAAAATTTCCCAAATTGCTGATGTCTGCTTGATCAGCAGATATTCCATCATTCGTATTTATACCTCCTCCTGCTACAATTGATATTGCATTTGGTGTTACACTATAATCAACCATTAGGACATAACTATTTAACTTGTCTAAAATATATAAGTGAGTACCAGCTATATTTAAAGCAACTGAAGAAGGTAATCCTAATTGTGATAGATCAGGATGGTAGTGCTGAATAAAATTACCAGAAACTCCTGTACCGACGACAGTAGTAATAATACCATTTTTGTCTACTTTCCTAACTCTAAAGTTATTTGCATCCGCAATATATACATTGCCGTTACCATCTACTGCAACACCGCCAGGCCCATTCAATTCAGCTGAAGTAGCAGATATATGATCTCCATTATAGCCTGGTGTAGAATATATTGCACCAGGTTGTCCTACAACTGTATGATTTATTTGTGCCTTTGTATAATTAAAACTAGCTAATACAATTAAAAAAATAATTAATTTCTTTTTCATTTCATTTATTTTGTTTGAAACAATCAATCTTTACATGTTAATTGTTACTTTCTGAATATCACTTAAATACCCACATTTAATCTCGGCAGTAGGAATTCCGATTGATTTTTACATCAGTTTTTTTAATGCTTTCAGAACATAATTCATCCCTTTCAAAATCAACTCATATTTTTAAATAGTTAATTTTAAACGTTTCAAAACATTAAAATGAAAATCTGATATTGAAGGGAGAACTAAAATCTAAATTCCCTTTTGTTTAATCATTTATGTTTATTCATTCAGAAGTATTTGGTTAGGTTAAGAAATTATTTTAGTTCTAATATTCTTAAGTTATTTTTCATTATTTAAATTAAATTAATCAATAAGTAATTTACCTATTCTTATTATCCCATCATTACAAATTGCTTGTACTATATAACCTCCTTTAGATAAATGTTGAATATTAACACGAGAATAATTCGAACTATTAACTATTACTTGTTCATGTAAATATATTCTTCCACTAACATCTATTATTCTTAGCTCTTTTATATTATGAGTTTCAATTAAGGCATAATCATGCGCCGGATTTGGATAAATCTGCAATTGAGTATTAAAAACAAAATTTATTGGTTTAATTTCTGGGGCAAGTTTAACTATCCACCAATTATATTGTATATTACCGGGTATATCCTCTATAAAACTAGTTACGTCACCGTCATCCGAATAGCTTCCTCCTGCTACAATATAACCACCATCAAGCGTTTGGAACACATTGTAACTATCATCAGTTGCAGAACCGCCCAAACATATTTGCCATTCAATATTTCCAGTGCTATCTAATTTAACTATCCAAAAATCATCATATCCAAATTTAGAATGTAAACCATTCACATCCCCATCCTTTGATCGGGTGCCACCAGATAAAATATATCCCTTATCGTTTGTGTTCTGAAGCGCAGTTAATTGATCTAATTTACTTCCTCCATAACATCTTTCCCATTGAATATTTCCAAGACTATCTAATTTTACAAACCAATCATCAACATACCCATGTAAGCCACTTACATCTCCGTCATTCGAAGCGGTTTCTCCCCCAATAGCATACCCACGATCTTTTGTTTTAAGTAAAACAACTCCGTCATCTGTTTTATTACCTCCATAACATTTCGACCATTCTATAACTCCTAAAGGATTTAATTTTATAAGCCAAGCATCAGAATTCCCATGATTATTATTTATATCCCCATCATTCGAAAAAGTATAGCCTGTTGCAATATATCCTCCATCATCAGTTATTTGTATATCTGTTAACCTGTCATCATCTGACCCCCCTAGACATTTTTGCCATTCCAGTTTTCCAACACTATCAATTTTCACCAGCCAACCATCTAAATCAATAATATTACCATTTGTATTGTGATGACCAACGACATCTCCGTCTCTCGAATCAGTACAGCCAGCTATGATATAACCTCCATCCATTGTTTGTTTAATAGAATATGATATATCATTACCGCTTCCTCCATATCTTTTTTGCCATTGTATATTTCCAATGTTATTAATTTTTACAACCCATAGTTCTCCAATTGTATCAGATACATCTCCATCTCTCGAACCAGTGACTCCCGTTATGATATAACCTCCATCATTGGTCTCAATAATTAATTCACCATCATCATTACCACTACCTCCATAACATTTTTGCCATACTATATTACATTTAGCATCTAGTTTTGCTACCCATGCATCACCATTTCCATGATAGTTAATCGTATTCATTCCATGTGTAGAATCTGCATAACCAACTACAATATATCCCCCATCTTTTGTAAGTACCATATTGTAACCCCACCCCGTTTTATTTCCGCCCAATGATTTCTGCCATTGTATTTTTGGTGCAGTTTGGCTCATCCCTCTAAGGTTAAAAATAATACAAATAAATATGGTAATAAATAGCTTCATAGTTGCTTTTTAAACGTACTCTAATTCTCTGAGTTCCTACTAATTGTTTTCTTTAATT
>CAIVPM010000239.1 GCA_903907815.1 uncultured Chitinophagaceae bacterium
TAGTTACTTATAATTTAAATACATTCAATACAAAAAATAGCATAATACAAATAAATAATTTACTTCATCCCAGTTATAGTTAACATTTCATACTTTATATAATTATGCTTACTTTTCTTAAAGTCAAAAACAAATTAAAATCATTTCTAATAAAAATGATTATCATCATTACAATCTGGAAAGTACTTTACCAGTTTGTTTTAAAACCTATCCGTTTTCCTGATAAATACTTAACTGATTTATTAACTGGAGGTGTTGTTTGGCTTAGTAACTTTATTCATTTAGCACCTACCCCATTTAGCTGGATTAAAAATATACCTAATAGTCCTACTTTTTGTGGAATTATTTTAAATGGAACACCTGCACTTTGGGTTGAAGACACTTGCAACGGGCTGGAATTAATGTTGATATATATCGGTATAATCCTGTTAATTCCAAATTATAGTAAAATTCGAAAAATGACATTTATTATTGGCGGAACATTTATATTGATTACAGCAAATATTATCCGCTGCACCGGTTTACTTTGGCTGCAATTATATCATAAAACATACTTTGAATTTAACCATCATTACGTATTTACCTTATTCATTTATTTAATAATTTTTGGGTTATGGTCTTTATTTACCTCTCCAAAAAATGGTAATGAAATCAAATAAAGTTTTTTTTCTGCTTTTATTATGTATGTGTGTTTTACTATGGTGCTATAGTATTGTTAGTATACATAGTACCGTAAAAATACCCTCTATATTCGGTGATATTTTCCTGGTGTTATTAGGCGTTTTTCTTATGAAATTTACTTTAGCCTCCACTGACTTTAAAACATTTCTATTACTATATGGAGGGGTTTGGTTGCTTTATATAATTTTAAAAATAATTACTGTTTTAATTTCAATAATACATTTACAATCAGCTTATCATTTATTTTCAGAAATTAATAAATTTTACATAAGAATCACTTTTATTAATACCCCCCTCCCATTTATTTTTTATTGGATATTTCTTAAAGCATTCAGTTCTATTAATGATTCTAAGAAATAAATTATCTGGATTTCTTTTAATTAAAAAATACTTTCCCCTTTATATTTGCAATCAATTCCACGGGGTGCTTTCAATAGAAGGCTGAGATAAAACCCGTAGAACCTGAACAGGGTAATGCCTGCGAAGGGATGGAACTGACAGCATTTTTGACTGTCTCCTCTTTTCTGCAAGTTTCCTGTTCCTCATATTTTTAACTAGTAAAAATTTACAATGAAAAAAATTGTAGGAACAACGGCAATGGCGCTTATAAGTATAGCAGCCTTTTGCCAACAAAACATTAGTGGCAATGTATTGAATGCCAAAAACAAAATGCCAGTAATTGGTGCCTCTATTAGCATCAGCAAGTACTCATCTGTTGCAGATGAGAAAGGCCACTTTGTATTTCCACGCATGAAACCTGGTAATTATTTATTAAAGGTTTCCTCTGTTGGTTTCAAAGAGTATGAACAATCTGTAACGGTTGGTAATATTGATGTAGTGGTAGATATTCCCCTTATCGAGCAGGCCTTATACCTGCAGGCTTTAGAAGTTAAATCTATCCGAGCGGCAGACAATGCGCCATTCGCCAAAACAAATATTGGGAAAGCTGAAATTGCTGTAAGTAATCTGGGACAGGATTTACCTTACCTACTCAATCAAACACCTTCTGTTGTTATTAATTCCGATGCAGGTAATGGTGTAGGATATACTGGTATACATATAAGAGGAACAGATGCTACCCGTATAAACGTTACTATGAACGGCATTCCTTACAATGATGCTGAAAGCCAGGGTGCTTACTTTGTAGACATTCCAGATTTAACCTCTTCTCTTTCCTCCATTCAAATCCAGAGAGGCATAGGAACTTCATCAAGTGGTACAGGCGCTTTTGGTGCAACAATTAACCTGCAAACAAATGAAGTAAACGAGAAAGCTTTTGCTGAAATCAATAATAGTTTCGGTTCATTTAATACCTGGAAGAACACTGTAAAAGTTGGCTCAGGTTTAATCAATGGGCACTTTACAGTAGATGCAAGATTGAGCCAGATAAGCAGCGATGGCTATATCGACCGAGCTACTACCAGCCTACAATCATTTGCTTTTTCTACCGCTTATATTAGTAAGAAAGCTTCTTTAAGGTTTAATATATTTTCTGGCAAAGAAAAAACCTACCAATCATGGTATGGTGTGCCCGATTATATTATAGATTCTGCCAGAACTTATAATCAGGCAGGAACTGAAAAGCCAAGCAGTCCTTATGCAAATCAAACTGATAACTACCGTCAGGATCATTATCAATTATTCTACAACCAGTCCATCAATAGTAAATGGAGTTTTAATACTGCTGTATTCATGACTTATGGCCGAGGTTATTACGAAGAATACAAAGGCGTGGCTGCAGAATCTGCTGCTGGTGATAGTAGTAAAACTTCGTATGATTACTATGGCTTACCGAATGTTGTAAAAGGTGCTGATACCATCACCAATTCAGACCTTATCAGACAGCTTTGGCTCGACAATCATTTTTATGGACAAATTGCATCTGTACAATATAAAACCTCAAAAAATGAAGTTACCATTGGGGGTGGATGGACTCGTTATGAAGGATCACATTATGGAAAAATAATATGGGCTGAGCAAGGAGGAATAAATGAAAACAATAAATATTATAACGACCCGGTTTTAAAGACTGATGAAAATATCTACATAAAATGGCAGCACAAAATAAGCAGCGCTTTACACGGGTTTGCTGATGTTCAATACAGACAAGTTTATCATCGTATAAATGGTTTTGAAGGCAAAGCCGCCACCAATCCTTTGTCTTCTTTAACTGTTACCAAAAACTTTAATTTCATCAATCCTAAAGCAGGAATTACTTATGCCAAAAATAACTGGAAAGCATTCTTCAGTTACGCACTGGCCAGTAAAGAACCAAATCATGATGATTTAGCAACCATTTCTCAATCGCCAAAAGCAGAAACATTACACGATTTTGAATTAGGAATAGAGTATAAAAAACAACACTTTAGTTATGCCGCAACGGTTTATTATATGTTGTACAAAGATCAACTGGTGGTAACAGGGAAACTGAATGATGTTGGTTCTTATACCCGTGTAAATGTTGATAATAGTTATCGTGCAGGTATAGAACTGCAGGGTGCTTATGAATTTAATAAATGGTTGAATATTGCTACCAATATCACTTTTAGCCAAAATAAAATCAACGCATTTTCTGAGTATATAGACAACTGGGACGACTGGTCTCAAAAAGAAGTTAAACATACCAATACCAACATCTCTTTTTCTCCTGATATTATTGCAGGTAATACCATTAATATTTTACCTTTCAAAAAAAGTACAATAAGCCTTATTGGGAAGTATGTTGGCAAGCAATATCTGGATAATACACAGGATGATGCAAGAAGTTTAAAAGCTTATTATGCCGAGGATATACGCGTAAGTTATAAGTTGAAAACTTTCTTTAAATCAGAATGGAATATCATAGCACAGGCGAATAATATTTTTAGTGCAAAATACAATTCCAACGGATGGACATATCCTTATATAGCAGGTGGTACATTAACCAATAGTAATGGTTATTTTCCAACAGCCCCAGCCAACTTTATACTGGCATTAAATATCAGGTTTTAAGAATACAGCGTAGGTAGTAATAAATTCAGAATACATTGAACCACAGTGCCACAAAGGCACAGAGTAACACAACGTATTTTAAATACAAATACAGAGAACACAAAGAATACATTATTTTAAATGTTTAATGCTAAATTTTGAATGGAATACAAATACAGAGAACAGCAAGCTGTTTAATACATCACTCATTGAATAAAAATTGTTTCAGTTATATAGTAGATGTAGATTGTTGATACACTTGCGTAAGGTCAGATAATAATACAGAGAACACAGAGAATCGCAAGCGATTATGAAATTGCTAAAAACTGATAGATAGATAAGGCATGTTTTGAATAGCCTTAGTTTAACCACAAAAATTCTGAATCCTGACTAATTCCTAGTCGCATTGCTATAAAACAAAGAGCATTATGTTGAAAAGAAGTCCTCAACATAATGCTCTTTTATCTTTGTAAAGCGTTATAGAATCCTGTATTAAACCTGCATTTCTCCTTGTACCACTTTGTGTCTTTGTTCCTTGTATTTGTTCTACTATTGCCTCTTTGCCTATTGCCTCTTTGCCTTGTATTTGTATTCCTTTGTGCCTTTGTGCCTTGTTGCCTTTGTGCCTTTTGTATTAACTCTTGCCTCTTTGCCTTGTATTTGTATTCCTTTGTGCCTATGTGCCTTGTTGCCTTTGTGCCTTTTGTATTAACTCTTGCCTCCTTGCCTATTGCCTTGTATTTGTATTCACTTTGTGCCTTTGTGCCTTTGTGCCTTTGTGCCTTTGTGCCTTGTTGCCTTTGTGCCTTTTGTATTAACTCTTGCCTCCTTGCCTCTTGCCCCCTAGCCTTGTGCCTTCTGTATTCTCCTGACTCCTATATTCTGTCTCCCATCTCCTCTACTACAGCGATATTCTAAAGCTTCCAAACACCCCAAATCTAGCAGGATGTTCGTTAGGCAATGCAGATGGAAGTACTCTCCATATAAAGTCTACTCTAAAGAACTTCAATATATTATCAATCCCTGTTCCCAGTTCCAGATACATTTTACCATCTAATGAATGGTAAGGATAAGGCCCCACATAATTAAGCGCTTTATTCGCATCACTCAACGATCCTACTACCCCTTTAGCAGTCCAGAACTGACGCAGTTTTAGCTTTCTGGTAAGTGTATTATATTTCATTAATCCACTACCAAAATTATGCTCTATCATAAACCCTGCATATTGATCAGCAATGAATTCGTAGCGCTTCATCAGATTGAAGTTATTACGGGTATAATAAAACACCTCACTACCAGGCATAATACCTAAAAACTGAAAAGGCAAGGTCGCATTTACCTTACTCGCAAAAACCGAATACTTTATCTTTCCATACGGCGGTACAGGAAGTACATCAAATAAAGAGAAGTCCCATTTATCGTAGTTATAACTACTGTTCAGTACCCCTTGTATTCCTCTTGAATATTTAAGTTCTACAATCGGATAATCACTACCAAGACTCACACGGGAAAAATTATAATCTACATACCTTTCCAGAAAAGCATAGCGCAGTTTAAAGCTGGCTTCAAATGTTTTTAAAGGAGTACCATTACCAGCATCCAGATAGTATTCTTTGCCAGGTAAATTCAATAATGAAGTGTATTGTTTTGTTGTAGCAGCCAATCCAAAATGAATCCCTTTATTACTTTCTTTATAGTATTCTACTTTAGTCTCTTCTATGCGCTGATACTTATAAGGTATACCCGGTCTACGAAACAAAGTAGCCAGAATATTATCATTTCCCATCTGCATCTGACTGGATCCTGTTTGCCCATTGTCCATATCATTCCTATACAGTATGGTAGCATATGAATAAGGCTCTCTGCCAAATACATATTTTATTTCAGCCTTCTCTTTAAAAGACTGATCGGTAGTGCCATAAGCAAGATATCCGTTCAGATTTAAGTGCTCACTAAATTTTCTATTGGTAGCAATATCAAAGCGAAAGCGATACCCCTCCCATTGGTTTGCACTTGCCCAGTAAAACCATGGACCCAGTCTTATCTTCCCATAGTCTTTTACACCCGTAGTAGCAAACATAAAAAAGTGTTTGTATCCTAAAAAGGTGGGATTATTCTCCAGTGTATCTATTAATTTGTAAACTGCTTTTTCTGTTTTACTAAGCTCTTCATGACGGTTGGAAGTCCAGAACGAATCCGGCTTATTATTATTTGCCAATAAATCTATCTGCTCTGCTTTAAGTGTTTTAGATAAGTCATTTCTTACCATTGTATCATTTAAAATAATCTTACGGTAAGTAGTTGTTTTTCTGCCCTTCAATGCCAGATTCTTTTCACCAATTGGGTTAATATCTGCAACAAATTTATCCTTACTCAAAAACCATATCGTGTCATGAATTAAAGAGTATTCCTGTATGATAGATAAACCTCCTATAAAGTTTATGTTAGCATCAACCGAAGGACGCATGGTTATTTTCTGTAAGGCAAAAGTTGTATCATGTACATAACAATCACCTTCAAAAACATCAGCCCCTTTTGTCTTTGGGGTAAACCGGAAATGAATCAATCTTTTCTTACTCAGATACTGTGTATCCAGTAATTTAAAATTATAATATTTATCAGCATTGTCATTAAAAGGACTCACAAATCTTTTATCAAAAACAGGAATAAAATTAGCATAGGCATCCACATTCTGATAAGTAGCACCCAGCTGCCTCAATACACTTTCATTATCTACACCATCTACCTTGGTAGCTTTAATTACTTCATGAGATTTAGTAGGATCTTTTTGATGGTAATAGTCCGATAATGTTTCCGCCAGATACACTGGTAAAAAAGGTTTATCCTCCGATGTTGTATCTATATAATCCATCACAAAACCAAAAGGTTTCAGCATTTTATTGGTAGCCAGTTTTTCTTTACTGATATTCCTCAAATCAAGTTCCAGCCTGTTATATACTTCGTAAGAAAAATTATCCCAGTAGCTACGTTCATGCTTGTACTTGTTCTTCATTATCTTTTTCCAGAACCATAACGCCCTACTATACTTACTCTTCACCATTACCTCGGTTTTAGGAGGAAGTATTTCCAGCTTAATAGTCAGCGATAGAGAATCTTTTACCGACAGTATAGGAATATTTACCTCTTTATAACCTATTCCCGTAATCCGTAAAGTATCCTTAGCAAAAGAGTAATCCGACTCTATGAGAAATTTACCCAGCGAGTCGGTAATGCCACCCTTTTTTATATGTGCAAGGTAAACCGATACATATGGTAATGGTTCATCACTTTGTTTATCCCGCACAATTCCGGCAACCTTTTTTATCTGCGATTCGGCATACGTGGCAACCATTAAAAAGGTAACCAGCAACAGTATTGTTTTCTTTGTAATTGTTCTATAGTTCATAAGTACCGCCCAAAAATAGAAGAAACGGGTATTAGACGGTTCATTTACCCAATAAAAATATTTCAACGGTAGAATTTAGGCATTCAATCTGCAAATGTTATATAAGATTCTTTACTGTTATCGCATCAACTATTTAGTATTTTTTTTGTTCATTATCAATTATCCATAATCAATTATCAATTAATTTTTTGGGCGTTCCGCAAGCGGCCGTTGCAGCCCTTCCTATCTTTCCTACCACTTACATCAGCATCAGATTAATAGCATGTTCAGTGGTGGTAGGAAAGGATATTCCCTGCTGCAACTAACGCAAATACAAATACAGCAATCCGACTATATTAATAGACTCTGAAAGTAAATCCTAACAGAACTTTATATATCTAAAAAGCTGTTTGAGTTAATTGTGTAGTTTTTCCTTTTATAGTCTTTACATTTTTAATCTTCAAATCTATATTTTGTTAGCACACTATCAAATTAGTTTATTACATCCTAAATTTCCCTTGTTAACTTCCAAGTTTCCTAAACTTCATGCCTTTTTTATACTTGTTCATCCTCAGTATCCACTTTCTTTGTCTAGTCCTAAAAAAAGTATTCATTCTCCAGGTTGTCCCACTTATACTCCTAAAACAACCCTTTAATGTCCAAGTTTTTCATATTGTACTCCTCCCTCATCAAATAGTAGTCCAATATGTTCTTTCTATACAAAGAGAATATAGAAGTATAGTCTACTCCTAAAATTCTACACCCTTTCAGAACA
>CAIVPM010000240.1 GCA_903907815.1 uncultured Chitinophagaceae bacterium
GAAGGGGAGGAAGAGGAGGATGTAAAAAAAATATTTCTTAAACCATTTGCTAATCATTTTGAGACTAATGAATTTAAGCATGCTATTTCTATTGATTTAAATCCTTTGTATACTATAAGTGAATCAATTTTTAAAGGGAAAGAGTTTGTTGAAAATTCTTTACATATTCATCAGCATCTTAAGTCTGTATCAAAACATCCTAATATAAAAGAAGGCGATTTGTTTGTAGTTCACTACGATAACATTCGTTGGGATAATGGTTATCATGAAGCAATTGGCATTTATAAAATTGAAAATAAAGAACGGTTTTTAGAAACAACGTATAGTGATAATGGGGAAGCTACAATAGCACTAAAAAAGGGGATAGGTCCTAAGAAGCTGGATAAGGCTTGTCTTATTATAAACACAGAAAAGCCATATACTGTTTTCATAATTGATAACGTGAGTAGTGAAACAGATTACTGGAGAAATGATTTTATTGGTGCTCAACCCAAGAAAGATTTTATTAATGATACCAATCAATTTTTATCGCTTACAAAGTCTTTTGTAACAGAGCAAATGCCAAACGAATTTAATGTATCTAAAACAGA
Organism: uncultured Chitinophagaceae bacterium; assembly: GCA_903907815.1. GTDB lineage: Bacteria > Bacteroidota > Bacteroidia > Chitinophagales > Chitinophagaceae > CANFLJ01. Next base: position 591 of record CAIVPM010000240.1, read on the forward strand.
ACAGATAGACCTGTTAAACCGTTCTATGGATTACTTTAAATCGCAGGAAGAATTTAATATAGAAGACTTTAGTAGAGATGTAATTCATCACCCAGAAGTGATTGATGCTTTCAATAGTTATAAGAAAAAATTTGAAACCGAAAAGGATATTGATATTGCTGATTCATTCGAGATTTCTGTTCCTGCAGTAAAGAAACAGGCAAGAGTATTTAAGAGTGTATTAAAGCTGGATAAAAATTTTCACATTTATATTCATGGCGATCGTCAGTTGATAGAACAAGGCATGGAAAGCGATGGTAGAAAATACTATAAAATTTATTTCAATCAGGAGCTTTAATTAGTACAAAGTTTAAGGAGTATAACAATTTTGATAGATTAAATAAAGGGATTGTTTTCCTTTTGGAGATATCTATTACACCTTGAAAGAGTTACAATGATAAGATAAAAAAGGGATACAAAAAAGAGAATCTTCATTATTGAATAATATACTTTTTTTAGTTGGATAATTGAAATTTTGGTGATTACTTTTGCTTTATGCGCATCATTATAAATCTATTCAATGTAAATCATCCTAACGAAGTTTCTCCGTTTTCACTGTTTATTCATTCTATAATACATTCTTTAGCGGATAGAAATCCCAGTGACGAATATGTAATTTTGAATAGTACCAGTAAAATGGTTAATCATTATTTGCCCAATGTAAAAAGCCATTTAATAGAGCCGCCAAATAGGAATGCTTTAACTGCATTTCGTTATCAACGATATGTGTTGCCTGCACTGGCAAGAGAAATGAATGCAGATTTATTAATAGATGCTAATGGCATTTGTTTTAGAACAAAGCGTGTACCGCAGATAGTATTGCTGGATGAAAGACAATGCTATAAAACAAAAAGACTGGTAGATAAAATTACTTTTCCAGTATCTTTAAAGTATGCGGGTAAAGTAGTTTCATTTACAAAAACTACTATCAGGGGCTGGACAAAAAAGTACCCAGACTTTGCAGATAAATCTATACAGTTTCATTACGCTGCAAGTAATCATTTTTATGTACACGACAGTGAAGAAATTAGAAAGGTAAAAGATAGCTATACTGATACAAGGCCATATTTTACTTGGTATTGCGATGAAACAAATGCTGCAATGTGGGAAGATGTATTAAAAGCATTTAGTATGTTTAAAAAGTGGCAGCATAGCAATATGAAACTGTTAATTATTTGCTATATGCACTTACATACTATTCAACAAAAACTTAAGAACTATAAACATAAAGAGGATGTAGTGGTAGTAGATAATCCAGCAGAACTTGTTAGTTCCAAACTAATAGCTGCTTCTTATGCTATGATTTATCCTGCAAAGCTTACCAATATTACTTTGCCTGTATTGCAGGCTATAAATTGTAACACTCCAGTAATTGTATGCAAATCTGTTGCAGTGGCTACGCATAATGAAGATGCTTTTTACTGGACAGAATTAGCAGACGCACAGTCTTTATCTAAACAAATGATTCTTAGTTATAAAAACGAGGACTTTAGGAAAGACATTATTGCTGCTGCAAATAAACTGGGAGAAAAGTACTCCTATGAAAAGATGCTGGATGATTTTGAATTGTTGATAAAAGATGTACAAAGTTCCATTTAATGTGTAGGGAATAATAGTTTTGAATTTTATTTATTGCTGTTCATTACTATACATAAAACCATCTTCTCTTGCATATCCTTTAAACTTAAAATGTTCATCGTATAAGGCAAATAATTTAAACTCTTTTATTGAATAATAATCTTGATAAAAATAACCTGGTATAGCCTTAAAAACCGGCTTAACAGTATTAGTAGCTGCTAATCGATTTAGTTCTTTCTTCCATTCTATATAAGTAAGGCCATAAAGATGATCCTGCAGTAAAATAATAAAATTACTTTTCGATCCAGTATATCCGCTTACACTGTTCTCTGCAATAGCGTCATAATAAATGGGAAGTATGGTTTCGTTATTCATATCTATCATTCCACATTTGCCATTAATGTACACAATTAGTCTGTCCGATTGGGCTATAGAATAGCTTTTCAAATAATTTGTTCTTTTGTTATAACTATAATCTTTCTTATCCTCTATACTAAATCTGTTTTCATTATTTCCCCAGTAACTAACTGCATATTGTTTTAGTCCGCTTTGTATGGAATCATACAAAAATGGAACTACTACTTTTCCTTTATTATCCAGTATACCACAGCGTATTTTATCTACTCCCTTTATATAAGCCATATAATAGCCACCCATATATAGTAAGGAATCATAAATAGGATTTTGAATATTTGTTTTATCAATAAAGCCAAACTTATTATTCATTTTATAAATAAGTGGCTGGTATTGTACCGTAGAAAATGGCTCTTGATACAATACAGTAATTTCACTGGGTATATAGATGTACGTTTTTTCTTTATAATCTGTTAGATAGAATAAAGAATCTTTATAATGCTGAAAATAAGGTATAAAAGGAGGTTTCTGGTAAGGTGTACTCATCCTTTCTTCTTGGGGTGCTTCTACTATTGCCATGTCTTCCATTCCTCCATTACCATACATTGGCCTTTCTCTAATTCCTTCTTGATTATCGATCTCTTTTTTTGCTGGTTTTATTTTATTAAGTATACATTTTCCAGTGCTATAATCCAGTATAGCTGATACCTCTTTGTATTCAGCATCCTTGTAATCGATTTTTAAGTTTTTATCTCCTCCAAATGATTTATGTACATGCAATTTAAGTACATCTTTTAATAACCAATCGGTGATTTCCTGTTTATTAATATCAAAAATAAATAAGCTATACTGACTATTGAAATTGCTACTTTCAAATAGAATGTATTTTCTTTCTTTTCCTTTCAAAACAATGTTGATCGTATCACATATATAAAGTGTTTTGAAATTTTCGGGATAAATATTTTTACCATTTATACTGAATAATGAAGCAAATTTCTCATGATGATTATATCGTTCATATTGTTCTTTAGTCATACGATTAGCCCTGCTTTCACACTTAGCAAGGATGCACTTTCCTGGTATTACTTTTAAATTATTAAACGGCTCGTCTTTTAAAATTTCTTTTCCTTTATAAATTACTCCACTTATAGAAGTGCTTTCATTTTTCCTGATAGAAAAGTGGTAGGGAGAAGTTTCTATAGTATCATTTAAAATTGTTTTATTTAATGTTTCAAAATAACAATCACCCAGCCATTTAATGCTGATATATTTTGGTTCTACTACTAATTTTCCATATACATCACTCAAGCCAAATTTATCCCCTGATTTGTAAGGAACTAATATCTGTTGACCTATGCCTGATCTAAATAATATAACACAACAAAAAGCAATCAAATAGATTCTCATAATTTTAATTTTAAAATAATACCTTTTGTTTTATACAAAATAGATCTTATTGCTAATACTTCATTTTCAGTAAGATTCTTCTTAGGTACTAAGTTAGCAACCTGACGATTAGTGTAAATTAAAAACCAATTATTTAATTCTTTAATTTTATACAAAGAGTTCATCTGTAATTCAGAGCTAAAGCTTTCACCAGTTATCTTCATTTTCTCCTCTGTAAATTCATAAGTAATGTTTTCTTGTAATGGTTTGGTAGAATAAAAGTTTTTGCGATAAAGCCTGTAAACAAAAATAGGTCTAATGAAAACTATATATATGCCCAGGCAGAATGGTACAAGTCCATCATTATAACTACCAAATATATTTGACAATAAAAGTATGCCAAATATTATAGACATTAACCCTAATATAGTAGATATTATAGTAGTTGCTTTCCTATAATATAGCATAAACATTAAAGAGCAATATTCTTCAAATTGAATCTTTGTATTTAGGGTTTGCTTAGGAACTAAAAAAGCTTATTATATTTGGGTTTCAGAGAATAAACTGAAATTCAGATGCAACGTAATACTGAAAAAGGCACCAGAAAGCGTGCATCAACACCATCTTATGTCAGTCCAAATCAATTAACA
>CAIVPM010000241.1 GCA_903907815.1 uncultured Chitinophagaceae bacterium
CATTGTTCCTTTCAGAACAAAGAATTCTGCTCATGCTTATTCCCGTATCTGGAAAGAAGATGTATCTCCTTTAATTTCTCTTACAATGCAACTTCAGAAGGCTGTACAAGCTTTAGTAGATGTACCGGTAGAGATTGCTATGCGCTATGGCAACCCAACCGTAAAGAGAGCTTTTGATGCTATAAAAGAAAAGGTTCCCACCGCTAAAAATGTGCTGGCAATTCCTTTATATCCTCACTATGCAATGAGCTCTTATGAGACAGCTGTAGAGCAAGCAAAATCAGTTCTTGCAAAACACCATTATTCTTTTAACCTCGAGTTCATTCCACCTTTTTATAACGAACCTCATTATATAGATGCAATGGCGGAAAGTATCCGTCCATACCTCGATAAACCGTACGATAAAATACTGTTTAGTTATCATGGTTTACCACAAAGACACTTAACAAAAGCAGACCCCACCAAAACTCATTGTGTGGTATCAGGCGACTGTTGTAATGTAGATTCTGTTGCCCATAAAACCTGTTATAAACACCAGTGCTTTACCACTACAAAACTGGTAGTAGATAAGTTGCAGATTCCTGCCGATAAGGTAGAAAACTCTTTCCAGTCAAGGCTTGGAAGAGAACAATGGATTCCTCCTTACACTGTAGATCGTTTAACAGCATTACCAGCAGAAGGGGTAAAAAGACTGGTAGTTCTTTGTCCTGCATTTGTAAGCGATTGTCTTGAAACACTGGAAGAAATAGCTATGGAAGGGAAGAAAACATTTATGGAAGCTGGTGGCGAAAGCTTCGAACTAATCCCTTGCTTAAATACCAATCCTGAATGGGTAAAAACGGTAGCAGGTTGGGTGAATTAATTTGATAAGAATTAAAAAATAAGATACCCATTTAACATTAATAAATGGAGATTAACTGAAAATATATTTAGTTATTAAATATTAATTCATTATAAACAATATAGAATGAATTTAAAATTTTTAATGTCTTCTTTCTTGCTATTTATAACGGTTTTGTTGAACGCTCAAAGTAATTATATTCAAAACATATCCGATATATTTTCCATTAACTTTCCAGCAAATCCCACAATTTCAAACAACTCTTTTGAAACAGATTATTATCTGAATACTAACGAAAATACTCAATATATTCTTTCTATTAATAAACTTGACCCATCATTAGAAACACCAACAATTGATGATTTAAATAATACTTATAACGGGTTAATAGATGGAGTGCTAAATAAATATAAGGGCACTTTAATTTCTAAAAAAAAGATTGAAATTGGCAAACTAAAGTGTATTGAATTTGAATTTTCTACATTAATAGCTAATAATATACCATATACAGTTTTTTCAAGAGGAATTGTCATTAAAAATAAGCTATATACTTCATTTTTTTGGTGTATTAGTTCTGAAAAAAATAAGTTTATTCTTAAAAAAGACAACTTCTTTAATTCTATAAAACTTTTAGTGCCGGAAAATTCTATCACTCAATATAAACAAGATTCAAAAGCGGGAAATTATAATATGTTGTTTATCATTGGACAAACCTTATGTAGTTTAATAATATTAGGATTAATGTATATTGTACTAAAATTTGTCATAGTAAAGTATATTTTAAAATTTGTTGGGTTTATTAAACTTAAGCTTAAATAAATAAAAACAAATCGAACTAATCCCTTGCTTGAATACCAATCCTGAATGGGTAAAACGGTAGCAGGTTGGGTGAATTAATGTGATGATTTAATGAATACAATACAGATTGGCAGATTAACGAATTAGTGTATAAAATAGCATTAGTATTGGTTCTGTATTCTCCTGTCTCCTTCCTCCTAACTCCTATCTCCTGTTAATACATTTCAAATGCAAATAGCTGAGTTCTCTGAAAAGGGAGAAAGTTATTATCCGATACTACAATAATACTCCTATGCCCATTAGGTAATACCGGACCAAATGTTATCCCTTCAATATTATCTACATAACGATTATAAGAATCCATATTCAACAACAATGTTTTTACTGCTGCATGCACAGGAGGATTCTTTGTAAGTGAATTTATATCCTGAATATTATCTGCCTTCGATACATCTACAAGGTACAATTTGATTGTACAGGATAAACGACCCGTAGAATAAGATCTTTCTATAGCTATAAAATGATCTTCACTCACCCACATAATTTCAGAGATACCATTAACCATAAAACTACCCTTAGGGTTAGGAGCATAGGCTACAGGATCTAGCGGATAAGCATATTGTGCTACCGGCTTTTTACTGGCCACATCATACTGAATAAACCTACAATATGTTTGCAGATTACTATCCAGTCCAGCCCTTTCCCCATCCTGATATAAAGGTTCTTCTACCGATGCATAAAGTGTTTTATAATCAGTTGTAAATGCAAGCCCTTCCAATACCCCATTCTGTCTTGGACCATCTTTAGTGCTATGCATGTATAGCTGAACAGGCAATGGAAAAGTATCAATTGCTTTACCGTTAATATCAGCAATAGTAATTGCAGGATTCTCCAGTACAGTATCTTTTGCTGAAACTATTCTTTCTCCTTCGCTACTCCAAATCAATTGTTTAGTAAGGGCATTAAATCGTATTGATTCCGGATCGGGAGTATGCGCAGCATCCTTTTTCGAATTAGGATAAGTACTGTTATCAAACTGCTTGAAAGTTATAACATCGGTGAAGATTACGGTATCAATTCCTTTTGCCGAGATTGCAA
>CAIVPM010000242.1 GCA_903907815.1 uncultured Chitinophagaceae bacterium
CGGCCAGAAGCCCGACTTTGTTTCTAGTGGTTATAACTATTTCTTCGCCAAGCGTAATACTCTTTATCATACCTCGCCTCTAAAAAGGGGTCTGACCCCTTTTACTTTTTTGAATCTTTCATTAATTTATATTTCATCATCAAGGGAATGGGGCTAAAGTCTTCATCAAGGTATATGTTCATCCATAGGTCGCCTGCTATTCCTGTTCTATCCATAAATAGGTAAGCTGTTCTTATACAAACCGAAAAGTAGATAAGATTAATCTTCCCAACTTCTGCTTTTACAATTAATGCTTCCATAAATCTGCTTATTTAAGAGTAAACAATTGTTTATTCATTTATAAAAATTGATTTCCTGCTGGGCATAATATCTATTTCATTTACTTCTTCTATTTCCTCTTCTTTCTTATCCCCGTTATTCTCAGAAACGATGATCATTACTGGGACTCTTTTTTTTAATAAAGGGTTCTGTTCAGCATCAATTAATAGTTGCTCGTATTCATATTCGTCAATCATTCTTTTATATAAATAAAATTCCCATATTGTTGGTAACGGTGCTTCACCAATCCAGATTTCTATAAAAGGATTATCGCTTGTTTCATTTTGAAGTAAACAATTTAAAATAGCATTATTGTCTATTTCCTGTTGCAGCGAATTGGAGAAGGGGATAATGTTGTTTTCAAAGAAATTAATTCGGGTTTCAGAACTCTCCTGTTCTATAAAACAATTGTTCCATTTGCTTAGTGTTTCATTAAGTGAAGCAGTAACAGTAAATAGCTGCTTCTTAACCGATTTAAGTTCTGCTGCTTTTAGGTTAGTTGGAATTGGGAATTTTAAAAACCTGTGTAAATAAATTGTCTTTTCATCTCTACACTCCTTATCTATTGTGTTGTATATCTTACGGTCTTTTAAAAAAGGGGTATTTTTAAATTCATAATCAGCAGTAATTAATATCCCTTCCTTATCTTTTGCCGGCATTAATGACTTGGCGAATTTGTTGATTTTAGTTTTGGTATAAATAGTTTTTTCAGGAGTAGATCTGTCTTTTATAACAAACTCAAAATTAAAAATATCATCATCATCTATACCTGCCAGTTCCATTAATCCAAAGACTTTGTTTTGTTTCAGTAACCAATCGGTATAGTCTGTATACATATGTTCTAATTGAAGCATCATTTTTTTATATGTTACAATCAGGTTTTTATCTGGATGTTTAATTTCTTTAAATCCATTAATATGCCCTTTAATATCCTTTAAAGTAATTAGGAATTGTTTGTCTATACTTTCTCGTTCATAAATACCTTCCATTAGTGTGATTTTTTGCCTTAGTGTAGCACTCTTAAAAAGTTCGGCAGGATATATACAATTGTTATTATCTCCTGTCAGCAATACTTTATCCATTAGCATGTAACCAATTCTTAATGCAATTGAAAGAGTTTCAAAATTAATTTTGCCCATTGAATAGTTATACTGTATAGCTTTCATACCAATCGTTTCAATTCCCTGCAATGTAGTTCTATTAAACAGTTATTCTTAATTACTTCCCATATCCTGTCAAGTATCATTTTTCCGGAGGAGTATTTATCGGAACTATCATGCCTTTTTCCCGGGTTTTTCACAAATTGTAAGTTTTAGCACAGGGCTTGTATGTATATTTTGACATAAAATGATGCAATTATGCCTCATTATTTAAATTATTTACAAAAAATACTAAAAAATAAATGTGCTCGTATTAATGGGTAGAAACCAATTAATTAATAACACATGAGTGAACAGTTTTTAACGCATTTATTATCTTATATCGCAGCAATAGTGGTGCTGGCAATAGTGCTTAAACTTAGCTTTCAGAGTTTCCTCGATAAAACTTTGGTTAAAAGCAGAATGGTAAGAACAAAGGGGCAAGTATTAGCTGGTGGATTTAGCTCCGATTCCGAAGATCAGTTAGAAAGTGTAAAGAGACTATGTATTTGTTGCAATTATATAATAATGGTAGGTGTAGTAATGTTTATGCTAATGTATATTTCTTATGTATTTAATCTGTTTGATACGGTGCCGGCTACGATGATGAATTAGGATGTATCAACAGTGTTTATAAACGCAGTGTCTAAAATCCAAATATGTTCTAAAAAAGAACCAAAAAGCCCGAGTCTCTACTCAGGCTTTTTTTTATGGAGGAGACAGGAGACAGGAGTTAGGAGATAGAATAATACAATACAGGAGATAGGAGACAGGAGTTAGGAGATAGAATAATACAATACAGGGATATAGGAGACAGGAGTTAGGAGATAGAATAATACAATACAGGAGATAGGAGGAAGGAGTTAGGAGATAGAATAATACAGCTTACATTAATACCTTTTGACTAATAAGAATCGCTCCTCAAATTATGTTTAGTTTTTCTTTTTTTAGTCTTTAGTTTTTGTATTATGTTTC
>CAIVPM010000243.1 GCA_903907815.1 uncultured Chitinophagaceae bacterium
AGCAGATTTTTTACTGGAAAGCATAGTGAATTATGGTAACAGTAAAAAATCAAGCAAACGCTTGTGTTTGAAGCATTTGGAGCTTGGAATAGAATTCCTAATGCAAATTCTCGGTTCAAAAGGTTTTCCCTCATTAGTTAGAAATAATTTCCCCCATTCCCACATCTTTCACCTTCTGTGAATTACTTTGCATTTTCATAAAAGTTTTCGGCTTTACTATAAGTTTTCAGTTTCATTGGATACTTTGTACTGCTTTTTTATTCATTTACTGGTATGTCTATATTTAATAATAACAGAAAGACGATTATTCAGATCATCTACATCAGCGTATTTGTAGTGATTATTGGTCAGTTGACTTATCTGCAACTCTTTAGCTCCAAGTACCGCTTAGATGCGGAAAGGAACGCCATGTTCCGTAGGGTAATTTACCCCGATAGAGGTATCATTTTCGATCGTAAACGGCATAGTATGCTGGAGAATACCATCATGTACGATCTGGTAGTTATTCCTTCAGAAGCAAAGGGGATAGATACGGTGGCACTCTGCAACCTACTCGAGATAGATACGATAGAATACCGCAGAAGAATCAGGGATATTTCTTATAAGAATACTTCGGTAAGACCCAGTGTGTTTGAGCCCATTCTTTCACCCGAAATGTATGCCCGCTTAAGCGAGAACATTTATAAGTTTCCAGGTTTTACCCTCAACGAACGTTCGGTACGCTCCTACCCTTTTAATACGGCTGCCAATGTGATGGGTTATATTGCCGAGGCAGACACCTCCTTCCTGAGAAGACACAGAGAAGAAGGCTATGAAATGGGCGATTACGCAGGTATGACGGGACTGGAACGCACCTACGAAAAGGTATTGATGGGCAGAAGGGGTGTAAAGCGTTTTCTGCGGGATAATCATAGTCGTATTCAAGGTGCTTACGAAAACGGAATGTTCGATACGTCTGCAGTGGCAGGTAAAAACCTCTACTCTAGTATTGATGTAGAACTGCAACAACTAGGCGAGAAACTAATGAACAATAAAGTAGGATCAATAGTAGCTATAGACCCTCGTACAGGAGGCATCCTATGTATGATCAGTGCACCTACTTACAACCCTAATTATCTTACAGGTGGTAAGCGTAGAAAGCACTTTGCCGAGCTGTATCAGGATCCAAGATTGCCTTTACTAAACCGTTCGCTTGCTACTTATTATTCACCGGGTTCTACCTTTAAAACCTTTGTAGGTATTGTGGGTATGAGCGAAGGTTCCATTAACGATCGCTTTACCGTAAGTTGTGGTGGCGCTTACTATGGTTGTGGTAGAAGAATGGGCTGTCATGCTAAGGGAACTTTTAATTTAAAAGGTGCTATATCGGAATCCTGTAATAGTTACTTTGCAACGGTTTACAGAAGAATATTAGACCAAGGTAAGTATCCTTCTATTGATAGTTCTTTATCCAATATAAACCGCTATGCATACTCTTTTGGACTGGGGCGTAAATTAGGGGTTGATCTACCATCCGAAAAGAAAGGGAATATTCCTACAGCAAAATATTATCAGAAAATATTTGGTAAAAACTGGCATTCCTGTAATATAGTTTCTAACAGTATTGGTCAGGGTGAGGTACTAACTACGCTTACACAATTATCCAACATGATGGCCATTATTGCCAACAAGGGATGGTACTATACACCGCACTTAATAGATTCAATTGAAGGAGGGGATGAATTCCATTTACTGGACTCGTTTAAGAATAAACATTATACAGTAGATGTGCCGGATAGTGTATTTGAAGATGTACACAGTGGTATGCAGGGAACTATGGAATTTGGTACCGGTGCTGCAGCTAAAGTACCAGGAGTGGTAGTGTGTGGAAAGACCGGCACAGTAGAGAACTATTACCATGGCGAAAAGCAACAAGACCATGCATTTTTTGGTGCTTTTGCTCCGAGAGATAATCCAAGAATTGCTATAGCTGTAATGTGTGAGAATGCTGGATTTGGTGCAACATCAGCAGCACCAATAGCAAGCTTGATGATTGAGAAATATCTAAAGGATTCGATAGTAGAAGAAGACCGAAAGAAGCTGGTGGAAGAGATGAGTAGCAGGAACCTTATTCCTAAAAGAATGAAGATTGAAATGGCTCGTCAGGATTCAGTAAGAAAGGCGAAAATTAATGAAGCATTACTATTGAAAATACAACAGCAACAGGATGCAGAAGATTCTGCTGCAAGCAGTGAAGATGACAGTGCAATAGCACAAAATGCCATTCCTCAGCAAAACGATGCTCCTAACAAAGACGGACAGAAACCAAGGAACGATTCTAATGCTGTGCTGACAATAGACGATAAAAAAAACATTAACAAGAAAAGACACCAATAATATATGGCAACAAGGAATCATTCATCAGTATCGCAAGGAGTAGATTGGCTACTTATATGGATGTATGCCGTAATGGTAGCAATAGGTATTCTATGCATATTTATGGTGGAATATAAACCAGGAACCGATGTGTTTGCCACATTCATATCGGGCAAAACAAACTATAGCAAGCAGTTGATATTTGCTGGAGTTTGTATGGTGATGGCGATCTTTATTTTACTATCGGACAGTAAGCTGTATACTGCTTTTGCCAATCTGATGTATGCTTTTGGAATACTATTGATGCTGGCCACTTTTGTGATTGGTAAAAGTATCAATGGATCAAAAAGCTGGATACCACTTGGAGGAGGTTTCAACCTGCAACCTGCAGAGTTGTGTAAGATATTTACGGCATTGGCACTGGCCAAATTTTTATCAAGGCAAGAGACGAATTTCACCCGGACTAAATCGCAGATAATAGGTATAGTACTGGCTTTATCGCCGGCTATTTTATCGCACTTTCAGCACGAGGATGGACTGGCTCTGGCTTACCTTTCATTCTTTATTGCATTGTACAGAGAAGGGCTTCCTCCTCAGGTACTGATTATTGGTGCATCGGTAGGCGTACTGGTTATTGCAACGCTGGTAGTAGATGCCAATGTGCTGGCTATATCACTTACAGTTATAGCTATTGCGCTGCTTTACTTTATGAAGCGGATGATAAAACGTAACAAGAAAATAATTACCATCATTGTTACGCTATGGGTTATCTGTGTTGGTTTTCAGCGGTTTGCTGTTCCTTTCATATTCAACAATGTATTTGAGTGTTATCAGAGTACTCGTATCTATAGCATGGTGGGTAAAGATTATGATTGTAGCTTGAATAAACATCAGGCAAAATCATCCAGTAAACCTATTAAAAAACCGGATGATTATAATGTACGTCA
>CAIVPM010000244.1 GCA_903907815.1 uncultured Chitinophagaceae bacterium
GCCTTTAAACAAATTTGTACAACTTTAATTAATTTAAATGATGCCATATTAGAAGGCTATATATTATCAGCTTTATCCAGAAAAGCTCTTTCTTCAGAGGTAAGGCTATCTATTCCTTTCTCATTAATCTTATCCAGAATATCATCTAGCTTTTTCTGTTTAACAGTAGGTTCATTTGCCGACTTAACTACTTTAAGATGTTTACGGGAAGGCCCCTTTTTATCAGGATTAAAAATCCCATCAATACCATCAATAATTGAGTACATCCAACTGCTCCAGTCATGCCCTTTTTGCAATTGCCCTATAAACAGATAGCCCATTAAACCACCACCCGTATTTGCCAGCAATAAAGCAATATTATCAGAAGCAGCTGCAAGACTAAAAGCCACATAAACAGCTGTTAATATCCAGATAGGTATACCACCCCCCATTAAGGGATATATTCTATAGGATGGCGTTAAAGTAGTTGTTGCTATTGCAACCGACATTACCGCAGGGCCTGCACCCATTAATAACATAGTAGAATGAGATAATGATGGAATATAGCAGGTAGCCAATACATAAAATATTGCTCCAGCCCAACCACCATATAAATAGATGGGTATTACTTTCCTGTTGCCTGCAAGATCTTGTAAAATATAACCAAATGCCCAAAGCCATAATAAAGATCCAATAATACCCATTACACTTAAATGTGAAAACATATAAGTTAAAAAACACCAGGGTTTATATAAATTAACTTTAAAATCAGGGGAAACAACAAACCAGTGAATGATTTGTTTCTGAAAAAATACATCACCAGCCTCACTATCATAGGCTAATGTATAAGTGAGATGGGTAAACATTAATATCAAGAATAAAAGTGCGTTAGCTCCAATCAAAAAAATTAAAGCATTTGTATCCTGCCCAAGTAATGGCACTCTTCTATTATTATTTTTATTATACATATTTCTTAGTAGTGCGAATGTAATAAATTGTATAGTTTACAAACAAACATAAATACCATCTTTTCTGTGCTCTATAGGAAATGTTTTAAGATAGTACCCTTCCCCTGAAACATTACGCCCCTTATCCAGACTAAATTTAAAACGGTGCAAAGGGCATACAATATTGCCAACTCCATCAATATATCCTTCTGCCATTACAGCACTTGCATGCGGACATTTATAGGCAACAGCAAATACTTTTTCCTGGTGATTTGCAAGCGTAATAATCTTGCCATTTATTTCAACAATTGCAAGATTATTTTCTTGCCAGTTTATTTCAGCCACACTTAGGGCAATCTTAAACCAATGATTATTGGAAGAGAAAATACTCATTATATTTAGTCTAAAAGTAGATAGCTTTATACGGATAACGTATGTTGTAAATTTTCCTTACTCTTTCCAGAATATTCTCTCTTAGCAATTCAATATTCGACTTCTCCAGTGCAGAAATAAATACGCAGTTTCCACCTGTATTATTATTCCATTTCTGATAAAGACTTGTCATAATTTCTTCAATAGCTTCATCAGGAATTAAGGCATCAATATTGCGCTCCTTATACATATCCATTTTATTAAATACCACCAGTACAGGCTTATCATGAACATTTAATTCCTGTAAAGTTTTATTTACGGTAGCAATCTGATCTTCATGGAATGGATGCGAAATATCTACCACATGTAATAGTATATCTGCCTCTCTTACTTCATCCAAAGTACTTTTAAAACTTTCAATAAGATTATGAGGTAGTTTACGAATAAATCCTACTGTATCGCTAAGCAAAAAGGGTGTATTATCAAACACCACTTTACGGGTAGTAGTATCCAGCGTAGCAAAAAGTTTATTCTCAGCAAAAACGTCGCTTTTACTAATCACATTCATCAAAGTACTCTTACCCACATTCGTATATCCAACCAACGATACTCTAATAAATTCTCCCCTCTCTTTACGTTGCGTAAAAGATTGTTTATCTATCTCTTTAAGCCTTCCTCTAAGGAGTGCTATTTTATCTTTTACTATACGTCTATCAGTTTCAATTTCTGTTTCACCAGGACCTCTTGTACCTATACCACCACCTTGTCTTTCCAGGTGCTGCCACATACCTTTTAATCGAGGTAAAAGGTATTGATATTGCGCCAGCTCTACCTGAACCTTAGCCTGTGCAGTTCTTGCACGACGGGCAAAAATATCCAGGATCAAATCACTTCTGTCAATTGCTTTACAACCAATACTTTTTTCAATATTTGTTATCTGAGAACCGGTAAGCTCATCATCGAATATGGCAAGATCAATATTCTTCCATTGAACATATTGTTTAATCTCCTCCAGCTTACCTTTTCCAACAAAAGTTCTGCTATCAGGATGATCTAATCTTTGTGTAAATTTCTTAACGGCAGTAGCACCTGCTGTCTCAGCAAGAAAAGCAAGTTCATCAAGATACTCTTCTATCTGAAGATGAGTTTGCTGATTACGAACCAAGCCAATTAATATGGCTTTTTCTTCTGTCTTTATTTTATATTGTTTATCTAACAATCTGTTTTAAATTTATCTTCTAATAAAAAGTCCCGCAATGCGGGACAAAGTAAGTATAAAAATAATGTAAAATATTATTTATAATCCACTAATTGTTAAACCAATTGATAGTGGGTGAACCGCAGGGCCAAAACCATCTTTAAATACTGTAGTTACATGATAATCTGCATTTAAAGAAAAATTGCCCCAACCAACTCTACCTGTTAAGCTTAATAGATATGAATCAAAAAAGCTTGAATTATATTCTTTAACTGTATAAGAAGTTCCATGAGCGCTATTTCCATTCTTATCTAATAAATTTTTACCTTTAGTATAAGCGTTAACTAATAAACCTGCTTTAGCACCAATGGCAAACTTCCATGATTTATTAGGATTTACCGGATCTGTAAAATACCTCAATTCTACAGGTAAAGTAAGGTACATTGTTGTCAATTTAAATTTACTATAAGTAGTATTATTGTCAAATTGAACAGTGTCTTTACTAAGATTAATACTCTGATTTGTAAAAAAGATATTATTACAGGTTAAACCTAAGCCATAAGCAGCACTAAAATGTGGATTTGATTTAAATGGTTTATCCAGCATCAGGTAAAAATTAAAGTGACGTGAAAAACCACCGGTATTTACCCAAGATGGTTTATTTAACCAGTCATCTGTGCCAAATTGAATCATAAAATGATCATTCGCTCTATTGTTGAAGTTGATTTTACTCCAGTCTTTTTTAGGAGAAGCAGCAGGTTTATCGGTAGGAATATTTACAAGTTGCTTTGAAGAATCACTTGTAACAGCGGTTGAATTTTTATCCTTTTTAGAAGATTTTGTTTTATTCTGAGCAAATACAGCGGTTATACAAACTACCGACAATAATAAAAGAAAGCATTTTTTCATTCTAAGTATATAATTTGAAAGAAACAAAAGTAATAGAATTAGTATGTTTATAAGGGTTAAATATTAGCAAAAGGTTTAATAAAGTAAAAAGTAAAAAGTAAAAAGTAAAAAAACGACTACTCAATTACGCTAAAATACTTCACCAAGATTTACAAAGAATCCCTTGGAACCATCTGTTCCAAAACCATAATCAATACAAAGGTTTGCTCCTGAAAGTTTATTTAGTTTAATCCTTAATCCCGCTCCATAACCTATCGAATTTGAATGAAATTCTCTGGAAAACTGCGTTGAAAATGATTCAGAGTTTGCAAATACTACTCCACCAAATAAACCAGAACGGGTAATATCAAACCTATATTCAGTTTCGAAGTAAATCATTTGTTTTGCCCTGTATCTTCCTTGAATATACCCTCTTCCACTATTAAAATAATCATCCCATCCGGTGCTTGGGAGTAATAAATAAGGTGGTTTTCCAGCTAATGTTAGCCAGTTTAAATTCCAGAAGGCCAATACACTATGCTTATTTGCCGATAAAGGAATGTATTTACGAATATCCACCTGTAAGGATTGCCATTCATTATCACTTCCCAACCAGGTAAAATTTGGACGAAATATTGCAGAGGCATACCACCCATTTACAGGATTAATCTGGTTTAACCTTGTATCATATTGCCCTCTTAATACAAATCCGGATGAAACAGAGGAAGTTTTTACAGTAGAACCATTATTATCATATCGTTGGAAACTGGTTTTTACATTTGCTGGTGGATTTATTTCCTCTATATTCCATAAATAATCATAAAAGAAACCGCCACCCAACAGAAAATCAGGTAAAACTTCTCTCATTACCGACTGATGTATCTTGGCATAAGAGAAATTTATGGTATACCCATTTGTTAGTTCGGTATGCCCTCCCAAGCCATAAGTATCGGAAGGATAATCCAGATAGCGCCAGTCTACTATAATATTATACTTGTTTTTTGCTGTCCAGATGTTTGCCTGAAAAGGCAGAATAGTTTGATTGTATTGTGAATAGGCAATACTGGCAAGCATATTGGACACTTTTACAGTTGTATCGGCAGTAGTATAAAAACCAATGTTAGAAGCTAAAATTGCTGCCCACCCTGTTTGTAATGTATAACCGACTGCTGGAACATTGGCAAAATGAAATCTCCAGGGTTCATGTTTGGTTTCCGTATTATCCTTTCTTTCTTTATGAAATAACTGATGATAAACATCTACTAAATCTTTCTGCGTATTGGTAGAAACTGCTGTATTGGAAATCAATTTAGCCGTATCATTTACTATTTCCTGAGCATATAAAGAATTGCCTGTAAACCAGCAAAACAGAAAAAAAGGAAATAGATTCTTTATGTACAGCACTAAAAACGAGGTTTAATATTATTTAGAAGACTACAATACTTCTTAAAAGTTTATTGATAGATACCAAAAGCAACTAATTTATGAACGCAAAGTAGGGTATTTAACATAAATATAAATTTTAGTACAGAAAAATTAAAGACTTATACCATTAATCAATTAATAGAAGAATGCTTGAATGTTATTACTTTTGAAAACTTATAATCAGCTTATGAACGAAAAGCAATATGTACTCTCCGCAACAGAAATAAATATAATTATTAAAAGACTGGCCTTACAGGTAGCGGAAAATGTATCGGACGATAATACAGAATTTATTGTAGCAGGAATAATGCCCAGGGGATTTTCTATAGCTCAAAAAATAGTTAATGCTCTTAGTGCCATTATTACTAATCCAATCAATTTAATTTCACTAACGCTGGATAAAGATAACCCATCAGAAATTGTGCTGGATAAACAGCTGGATTTCAACCATAAAAATATGCTGATAATTGATGATGTAGTCAATAATGGGCGTACACTTACTTATGCTATTAAACCATTCCTAAACTATTTACCCAACAGTATTCAAACGCTGGTACTGGTGGAGAGAATGTATAAATTATTCCCCATTAAAGCCGATTATATTGGATTATCTATTGCTACTACAAAAGAAGATCATATTGTAGTAGAAGAAAAGGAGGGAGAAATTATAGGGGCTTATCTAAAATAAAAAAGTTGCCAGTTACTCGCTTCCGGTAACTGGCAACTTGAAACATTAATATACTTACACTATAGCATTCAATACCAGTTCCTTTACTTTATCCATTGGTATTCTTTCCTGCGTCATGGTATCTCTATGACGAACAGTAACCGTTCCATCTTCAATTGTTTGATGATCTATTGTAACACAGAATGGTGTACCAATAGCATCCTGACGACGGTAACGCTTTCCTATCGCATCTTTTTCTTCGTAGAAGCAACGGAACAAAGGCTTACACTCACTCATTAACTTCTCTGCTATTTCTGGCAGACCATCTTTTTTAGTTAATGGGAATATAGCCAGTTTATTAGGCGCCAGCTTTGCAGGAATATTTAATACAACGCGGCTATCAGTGCTGCCATCTTCTTTAGCAATTGTCTCTTCTTTATAAGCACTGCAAAGTACTAAAAGGAACATTCTATCCAAACCAATAGAGGTTTCTATTACGTAGGGAATATAGTTACCATAAGGCTTTCCTGTTGCAGGATCTATATCCGCATCATAGTAATTCTGTTTCTTTTTACTATATAACTGATGTTGCGTTAAATCGAAATCACTTCTCGAATGTATACCTTCTACTTCCTTGAAACCAATAGGGAATTCAAATTCAATATCACATGCTTCTTTAGCATAATGCGCTAATTTAACGTGATCGTGATAACGGTATTTTTCAGCAGGAATGCCCAGACTCTTATGCCAGTTTAATCTTTCTTCTTTCCATACTTTATACCACTCCCCTTCTGTGCCAGGACGAACAAAGAATTGCATTTCCATTTGTTCAAATTCTCTCATTCTGAAAATGAACTGACGGGCAACTATTTCATTTCTAAAAGCCTTACCGGTCTGCGCAATACCAAATGGTATCTTCATTCTGGCAGTCTTTTGTACATTCAGGAAGTTTACAAAAATACCCTGAGCAGTCTCGGGACGTAAGTATACAATATTATCATCAGGGTTATCGGAAGCTACTGCTCCAAACTCTGTTTTAAACATTAAATTAAACTGACGAATGTCGGTCCAGTTGCAGGTGCCACTTACCGAACAAGACATTTTATGTTCATATATCAGTTCCTTTAATCCAGCAAAATCATCTTTTGCAAGCAATTGTTCCATTGCAGCTATCAACTCCTCTCCTTTCTGATTTTCTCCTTTTGCATTCAGTGTATCTACAAATCCTTCTATCAGATGATCTACACGATAGCGCTTTTTGCTATCCTTATTATCAATCATAGGATCGCTGAAATTATCTACGTGTCCACTCGCTTTCCAGGTAGTAGGGTGCATAAATATTGCAGCATCTATACCTACAATATTCTCATGAAGCTGGGTCATACTCTTCCACCAGTAATCGCGGATATTCTTTTTCAATTCACATCCAAACGGACCGTAATCATACACGGCACTTAGTCCATCGTAGATTTCGCTACTTTGAAAAACAAATCCATATTCTTTTGCATGGGCAATTATTTGCTGGAAGGTAGTCTCGTTATTCGTACTCATAGCTGCAAATATAGTTGTATGAAATAAATTGAAGAAAGTTTAGGCCATTAACCTTGATAGTATTTTTTACTTTAAATCAATCATTTTAGGGTAATCAATGGCTCATTCCATTATTTTTGCCGCATGGTCCCGTAGTTCAATGGATAGAATAGGAGTTTCCTAAACTCTAGATATGAGTTCGATCCTCGTCGGGACCACCACAATAATTCGTTTACTAATCATAAACGAATTATTTTTTTATAGCCCATATAGATTCTGGAGAAATTCAATTATTCAGCCTAATTCTCCTACCACTTTATCATCATACTCAAATTAATAACCCGGCCATCGGTAGGAGCCCATATTTCTTTAAAAGTTGGATTGGTATAAGGCGCTATTACCACACTACTACTTTTGTTCTGACGGTAATCAAAGATATTTTCACAGTTTAGAACAAAAGAAAAAATACCGGTTTTATAATACATCATTAATGCGCCAAATAAATAACTATCGGTCTGGGTACCATTATCCAGATATTGTTTACCATAATAAGTAGCTTCTATACCCGCTCTGAAATGTTCTGTAAATTCGTACTGAGCAATGGTAGCAAACTTATTCTTAGCCAGCAAAGGCACATTAGGATTAACCGTATTATACGTTCTTCTTGCATCGGCGTATACATAACCAAAATACAATTCCAGTTCGTCTTCTTTCAACTGTACATAGGTTTCCGAACCAGTAGTTTTAAGTGCATCACTTTCGTTGTAATAGAAAAACTTACTGGCAGTAGAATCCAGCAAAATTGGTTTGCTTATTTCAGTATGGAAGAAAGTCTGATTGAAGGTAAGATTCCAGTCACCAATTTTTGTTTTATAGTTCATATCGCAGTTAATTCCATAACTACGTTCCGATACAATATTAGATGCATATCCTTTCAGGTAACGGTAATCTCTTTCGTCCAGTTCCGCATTAAATATCTCTGGAGTTTTATATCCCAGTCCACCACCCAGCCTAAAGGTAAAAGGCTTACTGGGCTTATACATCAAGGATATTCTTGGCAACAGATAAGTACCCAGTTGATTATGATAATCCAGGCGTATACCACTCTGTACAAAAAACTTCTGACTTATCTTCCAGTCGTCCTGTACAAACATTCCTATGGTATTACTTTGTTCATTTGGAAGTGGCGTAGTATCGGGCAATTGTTTACTAAAATTATCCCCATTAAAATTTATTCCAGCCACCCATTTATGGTGTTTGCTATTGTGATTATAGGCCAGTTCGGAATACCATAAACTTTGATTTCCTTCCAGTTTATTTACATTGGTTTCTACCTTTCTATTAAAGAGACTAACACTCGCTTTTGCAGTAAAAGCATCATTGTTACGCAACTTTTTATCCCAGCTAATATCGGCAGTATGACGAACACTTTTATTGCTAACAAAGAAACTATGCAGCGCATCTGCTTTGTTATCCATTACCTGCATATCGCCCCCCTTTCTATCCTCGTATGTAAGGGTATATCCTATAGCAGTTTCTACATTATGTTTGCCATATATAAAAAAGCGCGGATGTATAAAAACGGTATTAATTTTTGGTACATCACTAAAGCCATCTTTATCTACATCTATTACATTTTGGTTGGTAGCACCTGCGAATACCGTATAGCCAAATTGCTTATTTCTACCACTATGAAAAGTATTGAAATTGGTTTCTTCCGAGCTACTTCTGTTCAGGGTTAAACTATGATCAGCATGGTTAAGCTTAGGTTTCTTAGAAACAAGGTTTACCATTCCCGCAATGGCTCCTCCACCATACAGTGTAGAGTTCGATCCTTTTACCAGTTCTATCTGTTGAAGATCCAAAGGGGGAATCTGTAGTATACTAAAGCTTCCACCATAACCACCATACAATGGCATCCCATCTCTAAGCAATTGTGTGTACTTGCCCGATAGTCCTTGTATTCTCATATCAGCATTGGCAGTAGCAGCACTCGTTTGTTGAATTTGTACCCCCGCAATATCCCCCAGCAAACCAGCTATATTCCCTGGTTTAATCTGGTTTTCTTCATGCACTTCTTCCGCACCCAACACTTCTACTTTGGTAGGCAAGTCTTCAATTCTCGAATTAGTTCTGGAAGATGAAACCAACACAACATCCTCCATTTGTTCTTTCTTCTCCGTTAAATAAATAACTATCAAATTGCCATTATTATGGTCTGTACCGAGCATAGTATCTTTCGACTCGAACCCCGAATAAGAGAACGTAAATATTTGATTTTCAGGATTAGTTTCTTTCAACATAAACCTGCCCAGCGTATCGGTAGTAATACCTTTTTTAGCGTTCTTAGCATGAATCGATACGCCCATTAACGGCTCCTTATTGGTAGCATTTAATACTTTGCCTTTTACCTGAGCTTGTATTATAGAAAAAGAAAGGGTACAAGAATACAATAGGATAAGCTTGGTGCTTATAAAGTTTTTAGTCATTTTTTAGTTCAATTCGGCTGTAAAAGAAATAACTATTTGTATTCCAGCTTAGAATCTGTTGATATTTCATTAATATTTAATGTGTATTGCAAATATTTAATTCGTTTGTAAGCTATTGAACTTTCCTTCCAGGAATACCATTACAACTGAAATCCACAGGTCTACAAAATCCTCAACTCAGTTCTTCTGTTTTTCTGCCTACCTTCCTCCGTACTATTATCTGCAATAGGTTGTGTAGCACCAAAGCCCTGCGTAGTAATTCTATGCTCTGCAATCCCCTTACTAATCAAAAAATATTTTACTGCATCGGCTCTTTGTTGCGACAGCATTTTGTTGGCCTGCTCTTTACCAACATTGTCCGTATGGCCATTTATTTCAATTTTAATGTCGGGTTTATGTTGCATATATTCTACCAGTTGCTCCAGTTCTTTATACGATGCAGCTTTCAGTACCGCACTCGCATTATCAAATTCCAGATGATGAAACACATAATGTTTTGCTGGCTCATACGTCATGTTCAAACTAAACGGTTCCGGAAAACTTTCGTTTGCTTCCAGTGCAGGCACATCTATATTGCCATACACCGTAGTATCTTCAATCGTTTTTAGTTTAATAATATAATTATGTCCAGGCTCCACTTTTACCGATGCATTTCCCTCGTTATTGGTAAAAAGATTATATGTTTTTCGGGCATCTTTCGATGCAAGAATAATCTCCTCATGCTTTAAAGGTTGCTGACTTCTATTAGTAAGATGCACCTTAATAATGGCTCCTTTAACGGTATCTTTTATTACTTGTTTTTTTGTCTGCGCAAAGCCAGTGGATGTTAGTAATATTAATATAAAGAAGAGAACTATTCTATTCATAATGCAGTTTTAAGAGTAATAAAGGTAATGGCAACGGAAACAGCTGTTGTTTTACGCTATTGAAATGTTTGTTAATTGAGATTTTATTACAAATACTATAGATGTTTAAGATATTATACCAATATTCCAATTAGGAATGTAAATTCACCTGAATTAATCATAAGAAATGAAAGTATTAGTTGAAATTCAAGACGACAAAGCTCCATTTGCTTTGGAAGTTCTCCGAAGCCTTTCTTTTGTAAAGAAGGCCACGCCTATGTCTATTGCATCTGAAATGCTGTATAAAGATTTAAAGGCATCTGCTACAGAAGTGAAGTTGCATAAACAAGGGAAACTGAAACTTAAAACTGCTCAAGACTTTTTAAATAAGCTATAAAATATCCCCTTAATATTTTTTACTTTTTACTTGATTTTGATTTTGGGCGTTCCGCTGAGGCGGCCGTTGCTGCTCTTCCTATCTTTTTTTTCTGCGCTGTATTAAGCCTCTTTAGGGGATGGGTGCGCGCAGAAAAAAAAGGATATTCCCTGCTGCAACTAACGCAATACAAATACATCGCTCCACTCGTCAGTACGCCCCAATTATCAATTTTCAATTATTCATTATCAATTATCTAGGGCGTCAGACGAGTAATAACCGCTATGTTATAAAGTACATAATAATAAATACAAAAAGCCCCGAGAGTAACCCTCCCAGGACTAAGTATTTCAATTCATAATAATTATTTTATAATTGGCTGATTGTATTCATTTTCAAATTTTCAAATTCCCCAATTTTCAAATTTGTATTGGCTGTTCATTATCACATTATCACATTAACTTCCTCATCCTCACCACAAAACTATTCCTCACCCTTCTCGTAATTTTTACTTTTAGTGTAAATGGCTCAAATCCAGCAGCTGTTATTACAAAAGTACATATTCCGGCCTTATGCGTATCCAAGGCAAGTATACCCAATGAATCAGTAAATAAAATGTCAATATTTTTCTTCTTTTGTTCTGTAATGGTGGCAGTATTTATTCCTACCCCGTTAGCATCATTCACTACAGCAATTTCAACCGGAGTATGTCTTACACCAAGTACAATCACTTTCGATGCTGCTACTAATCCCTCATACATTTCCGGATCTTCATTCTCCCAGTCACTCTTTCCCAGAGTTAGAATATTAGCAAC
>CAIVPM010000245.1 GCA_903907815.1 uncultured Chitinophagaceae bacterium
AACCCTTGATTCGCATAAGTTGTAGGTTTTAAGTAAGGAAAAATACAAAATTTTAATTTATTAGTAGATACAACTAAGCGTAATGTATAATTAATTAACCTACTCCTTCAATAATTAAGTATTTCGTAAGCAAAGCAAAACAATACCTACTCCTTGCCATAATTATCTTTCCAAACCCATCAGAAACCCTACACCTCCCATAATTAAGCAATTCAATCGCAAAACACAACCTCCCCCTCCCATGGTTTAGTTATTCCTCCTCATAACAAATACCTTTGCTCCCATCGTTTAATAATTAGATCCCATAACAAGACCTTCTCCTCCCATTGCAGAAGATTAAAACCCATCGTTAAGCCTACTCCTCCCATCGTTTAGTTCTTAGTTCCCATAACGATCCTTAGTTCTGCCATCGTTGTACTTTAAAACCCATCGCAGTACCTAGTCATGCCATAGTGTCATGCTGCAAAGCCATCGTTTAGTTCTTCGTTCACATAACAGGCCCTAGTCCTGCCATCGTTTTCATTTTAGCCCAGAAACCACCCTTAGTCCAATACATCCCCTCGCCTACAATAACCCCTCTTCAAAAAACCCACTCGTTAATAATAACCTTTCGCCCAATAAAGCCCCTCGCCCAGAACTACCTTTCAATCATAGTAAGTATTCAATAAAACAAGTTCGTTAAAACTCACAACTCATTCAACATTTAAAATTCAGCATTCAAAAAAATGTATTTGTATTCCACTTGCCTCCCGCCTATTGCCTTATTCTCCTTTCTCCTACATTCTGTCTCCTATCTCCTTTGTATTTGTATTCCTCCTTGCCTATTGCCTCTTGCCTCTTTGCCTTGTATTTGTATTCCTCTTGCCTCCTTGCCTTCGCCTCTTTGCCTTCGCCTCCCCAAACTTTAACACATTAATATTCTACTAACGAATCCACCATTTACCTCCGTTTGAATGGCTTATTATCCAATTCACCTCAGCTATGCCGCTAATATTGAATATTGTTTAACAATTATGCAAATTATGATTGTTATCATTAACAAATTAAATTCAATAATTAAATTATTTACAATTTAACTTGCCGAATAATAAATTTTTTTAAATGAACATACATGATAACGCACAAATGAGTGCAAACGAAGCTACCCATCAATATCTGATTACTGACGCTGTAAAAGCAATATTACTAACCGATAAAGCTGCATCCGATATGGTTGTAAAGTTCGAAATCAATAGAGTGGCAGCTATTAATTCGGGCGCAGCTGCAGGTATTAACAATAGTGGCTTTAGTCAGGATAAGCTCGATGCCAAAACAGAAATGAGTTTCATGGCTGCCTGTCTTGCAGGAACAGCACAGGTGAAATTGGATGAGTTAGGGAAAAACTCCCTATCTAGACAAATGCATGATGCTGAATCATATTATATGCATTCGGCAGATTCCGAAGCTTCTACCGAAGCGCAGGCCCTGCACGATTTATTGTTTACTAATCTTGCTTTACTTACCCCCGATTATGTTTCAGCTCCACAACTGGTATCTTTCCAGGCTGTTATTTCCAGTTACATGACCACTCAAGGTAGTTCTGAAGCAGTACATAAAATTTCACCCGAACTTACTCAGGCTTTCAATAACGATTTAAGTGCTTCTAAAAAGAACGGCACTGATTTAAAGAAGCTAATTAAGAAGTATAAAAAAACGAATAAAACGTTTTATAAATCAATGGTGGATGTAATGAGATTAAAAATCACTGTACACCATACCGATGTAGATTTAATGGTAATTGATAAAGTTACAGGCCATCCGGTATCAGGAGCAATTGCTACCTTTAGTGATAGTTCTAAAACGGGCATCTCTATGGAAGATGGCAACTTGCATGTAGAAGAAATTGCTCATGGTGATAAAACCATGACTGTAAAATCGGAAAAGTATCTTGATTATGTAGCTCCTATTAATATCGTTTCGGGCAAAACAAATTCATTTAAAATTGAGCTTACACCGAAAATATAGGAAAATACATTATGTTTAATGTTGAAGGTTAAATGTTGAATGGATAATTAAAATGCGGTGATTAACTTAGTTAATCACCGCATTTATTTTGTATAAAATAGATTAATGTACGTATTCTACTAACTCCCTGTTTTCTGTATTACTCCTTGCCTTCCCCTCTTTGCCTTATATTCTGCATTAAGCGTTCAGCCTAAAGCTGTATAACTTTGTGCCTCTTGCCTTGTATTATTCTATCTCCTATCTCCCTGTTTTCTGTATTTCTCCTTGCCTATTGCCTCTTTGCCTCTTGCCTTGTATTCTATCTCCCTGTATTTGTATTACCAGTAACCAGCAACTAGAAATTGTATTCTCCTATCTCCCAGTATTTGCTTCCTTTCTACTTCTTCAGATAAAGGCCAATGATCATTATTGACAGTGTTGCAAAAAAAGTAAATACCCACTTTATAATATCAGTTTTAGTCTCCGACATTTTAATCAACAATCCACCTTCCAGTTTAGTGATTTCATTTTTCACAGCAGCTATTTCTTCTTTAATTAAATAAACATCTTCTTTAGTAGCAGCAGTTTTCTGCATTTCCATTCTGATATTTTCAAGATCTTTATTAATCAGTAAACTAATTTTTGCCATTTTATCTTCGGCCTGTACCTCTATATATTCCGTAACAGCCTTAGCTTCTGTTTCACCAAATTTTTGTCGGAGAATATTAAATAAATCAACACTAGTAAGTGCAATCATGATTTGATTATAACACAAAAAGCATAAAACTTTTTGTTTTCAGTTTTCAAAGTTAAGGGTTATAGGGTTTAAGAAGTTTAAAAGGTTCAAACTGTTCAATTGTTTTATGGTTTAATTGCTATATGGTTAAAATACAAGAGGTCACCATTTGGCGACCTCTTGTATTTATTTTGAACGTCTTGAATGTATTGAACCTTTTGAACGCTTACCCCTACTTCACTATCACCGTCTCTGTATAAGACTTACCATTGCTGGCCAATCTTAACTGATAGATTCCTGATGCTACTGAAGCTGGCAATTGTACCGTGCTGGTTACACTTCCTCCAGCATGTTGTATGGATTGCTCCATTACCTGTTGACCATTTGCATTAATCATGCTTAAGCTGTAAGTACCTGCAGTAATATTGCTCAACTGTACATTCATTGTTTTGCCTACAATTGGGTTAGGATAAATGCTCATGCCTTCTTTCTTATCGCCAATGGTAACCTTTGCAATGCTACTGTATTGTATAGAACCATCCACGTTGATCGCTTTTATACGGTAGTAGTTATCACCAATATTTGCATTATTGTCAGTAAAGCTGTAATTGCTGTTGTTAGCGTTCTTAGCAGCAGTAGTATTGATCGCTTTAAAGTCGGCAGCTGTTGTGCTATGTTC
>CAIVPM010000246.1 GCA_903907815.1 uncultured Chitinophagaceae bacterium
TACCACTTTATTATTTTTCATACTAGGTGGTTTTGCAGTAGTATTTACCATTATATACAAGAAGAAACAAGAAAAAAACAAAGAAGAGTTCTCTAAAAGAGAATTAAAATTCCAAAAGGAACTGCTGCTTTCACAAGTTGAAATTCAGGAGAAAACCTTAGAAACAATTTCTCAGGAAATACATGATAATATTGGTCAGGTTTTAAGTGCTGCAATTCTTACAATACGTTTAATAAAATCTGATAATGAAAAAGTAATTGACTCTATAAAACAAGTTGATGAATTAATGACTGATGCTATGAAGAATCTGAGACAACTTTCTCATAGTTTGAATACCGAAAGGATTTTAGAAAGGGGTTTCGTTGAAGCACTGAAATTTGAAGTAACTATATTAAAGCGATTAGGCAAGAATGTAGAAATGGATTTAGATTGTGATAGCATGTCCATATCTCCACAAATTGAACTTATTTTGTTCAGAATAGTACAAGAGTGTATTGCCAATATAATTAAACATGCAGATGCCAGAAATATTATTATAAATTCGTATTGTACAAAAGAGCTTTTTTCTATAGAAATAATTGATGATGGCAAAGGATTTGACATGAGTAATAACTCTAATGGTATTGGACTTAAAAATATCCTTAATAGAAGTAAGCTAATAAATGCAAATACTAATATCTTAAGTGCCTTAGGGAAAGGAACAAAAATTAAAATTGTAGTAAATACTCAATAAATAGATTGGAATGGGGTTAACAATAGCATTAGTAGATGATCATATTTTGATAAGAAATGCACTTTCAGAATTACTAAAGAAAAATAATTACAAAATAGTTTGTGAAGCAAGTAATGGTAAAGAGTTTTTTGATTATTTATCACACAATAATTTACCCGATATAGTACTGCTGGATATCAATATGCCCATCATGGATGGATTTACAACCATGAATAATATTTCGAGAAAGTATCCAGAACATAAAGTAATTGCATTAAGTATGTTTGACAATGAACAAAGCATTCTTAAAATGCTTAAAGCGGGTGCTAAGGGATATTTACTAAAAGAAAGTCAGCCTTCAGAGTTAATACATGCAATAGAGACGGTTTATAAAAAAGGATTCTATCATTCTGATCTTGTTAATTCAAAATTGATTAACAATCTTAATTTAAGCAATAAAAATGAGCAAAAGAAAATTAGCTTAATAGAATATACTCCAAAAGAAATAGAGCTTCTGGAGTTTTTTTGTACAGAAATGAGCTATAAAGATATTGGTAGTAAACTAGGAATAAGTTCCAGGACTATTGAAGGATACCGAGATATATTATTTGAAAAAACGGAAACTAATACCAGAATTGGTTTAGTAATTTTTGCTATTAAAAATGGTTTAGTAAGGGTGTAGTTATAGTTATAATTAATATTTTTTCATCATTTAAACTATTGATTATTCCCCTTACCTATTAAATTCCAATAGTTATTAATTATCTTGCGCAGCCAAATAAATATTATGTTTAATAATTATCGATTTACTGCCGCTGAAAGATTCTTACAATATGTTCAGGTAGATACACAGAGCGACCCTCATAGTACCGAACATCCAAGTACACAAAAACAATTTAATCTATCGAAGATTCTTGTAGAAGAACTTCTGGCTATAAACATTACAGATGCCCATCTGGATGAGTGGGGTTATGTATATGCCACCATCCCATCTAACACAACTAAAGAGGTTCCCGTAATTTGTTTCTGCAGTCACGTTGATACTGCTCCTGATTGTAGCGGAGAAAATGTAAAACCCATCGTTCATAGCAATTATCAGGGACAGGACATCATGCTCCCTGATGACAATTCGATTGTTATTACTGCTAATGATTATCCTTATTTAAAGGAACACATAGGTCATTCGGTTATCACTGCCAGTGGATTAACATTACTTGGTGCCGACGATAAAAGTGGTGTAGCAGAGATTATGGATTTAGCCAATTATCTTATTACCCATCCGGAAATAAAGCATGGCACTATCAAATTATTATTTACACCTGATGAAGAGATTGGACAAGGTACTGCTAAGATTGATTTAGTAAAACTTGGCGCCTCGGTTGCATATACTTTGGATGGTGGAGAATCTGGAACTTTAGAAGACGAAACCTTCAGTGCCGATGGTGTTTCCATTACGGTACATGGTGTAATTGCCCACCCTGGTTATGCTAAAGACAAATTGGTAAATGCATTGAAAATAGTAGGAGAAATACTGGCTGCCTTACCAAAGGATAATATGAGTCCAGAGACTACCGAAAAGAGACAAGGTTTCTTTCATCCGGTGCATATACAGGGCATTGCCGAAAAAGCTTCTGTTAGTTTTATTATCCGCGATTTTGATAACAATTTACTGGCAGAACATACGGCTCAGTTAAAGAGTATTGCTGAAGAAGTAATGAAACAGCATCCTCTTGCTACCATGGAATTTGAAGTTAGAGAGCAATATAGAAATATGCGTTTTATTTTAGATCAGCATCCTCATATTACTATTTATGCTGCTGAGGCTTATCAAAGAGCTGGTTTAACAGTTGTAAAAGAGCCTATCAGAGGTGGAACAGACGGCAGTAGACTAAGTTACATGGGTTTACCTTGCCCCAATATATTTACCGGCATGCAAGCAATTCATAGCAAGAAAGAATGGATTGGAGTAAAAGATATGGATAAAGCGGTGCAGGTTTTAGTACATCTTGCGCAGATATGGGAAGAAAAAGCGTAATTCCAATTGATAATTGATGATTGGGATTTATTGAAATACCAGCTGGAGGATTAACCAGTTTAAAAGTTACTATAGTTCCTGCTTTATTTATATCAGGGAAAACAGCATTCTGAGGATGTTTATTGTAAGCTATTCCAGGATCAATAACTCAATAAAAAAAAGCCCCCGATTCTATCGGAGGCTTTTTTGTTTATTATTCATTTACAATAATATTCTTTGGCCTTAAAAACACTTGACTTGACGTTCTTGCCAGTGCAGGATTCCAGTCCCAGTTTACATCTCCCAGTTTTACACCTATAAAATATTATAGCTGATTGAATTAATTTATTAATTCAATCAGCTAATGAATATTACAAATTATTTACAGCCTCATATGCTTCAACTACAGTAGCAATTTCTTTTATTTCTCTTCCTGACAATGTATAATCGTTTATTTTCCCAAATTGTGTATCATACCTTAGCATACATTGTCCAGAAGTGACAATCTTTTTAAGGACAATATAACTAAAAGAAGAATTGTCGTTGCCAATTCCATGAATTGTAATATATGAAAAAGTTGAACCATTTTTTTAAATATTATCACCTTTCAATGTATAAATTTCTTCTCCAGCTTTAATTGATATTTTATTAATTATTGCTGCTTGTCCTTGATGGTATACTATAAATTTAATTTTGTGGCTAATTTCTTCTATTCCTGCAAACAATCCATCACCGGTAAGTTTATGAGGATCTATCCTATCATCATAATAATTAATATTACCAGTAAATTCGTCTTTATCTTTTGACAATTTCCTAAATGCTTTTTTTACCCTTTCTTCATTACTAATTTCCTTTTTCTTAGGCACTTCAGTTACAACCGTTTCTTTAACAGGTTCTGAAATTGACACTTTAGTATTTTCTTTAGCTTGTTCTTTTACTACAGGCTTTGATTCTGTTGAATTTCCTCCCAAACATTTCGATAATACTTCAGTATAATTTGTATAAACATCACTTTTCTTTACTTCATCTGCAGCCATTTTTACATTCATA
>CAIVPM010000247.1 GCA_903907815.1 uncultured Chitinophagaceae bacterium
AAAACACAACTGTTCGGAACTTTTAAGTATTATTAAGTAGTGGTGATTTTGATGGGTCTCCTCCACAAAACACCACTATTTCTTTAATTATTTCCAATTCGAGTTCTTCAACGAAACAAAATTTTGCAATTTTATAACCTTCTATTGCATTTTGTTTTTTATAAAGTAGTAACAGTATTGCTGCAATCATCGTCATATACATCATTACTTTAATTCCATTTTCGCTGTAACTAAAGAAGTGTTTAAAGTGTAGATGTTGTTTTATAAACTTAAAGAATACTTCAATATCCCATCGTTGTTTATATATTTCTGTTATTTCAAGAGCTGTTAAATCTTCAATATTTGTTAAAAAATAAAGCGTTTCATTGGTGGCTTTTGAAAGGGCTTTTGTTAATCTTAATGGCTCTTTTAGTTTCATCTTTTTTGCATAATAAAGATGTACTATTTCATCGCTCAAGATTGTTAAGGTGTTTGTTTCTAATACATCGGGCAAAGTATTTTGCTGTATTACTTTAATGTTTTTTGTAGGATTAATACGAGTTACAAACTGAATGTTTTGGTGATTAAATTTTTGATACGTTTTTCTCGCTTTAATACCTCTGTCAAAAACCACTATTTCATTGCCAGCAATGCAGTCTTTTAAAATAGCTTGCTTTAATGTTTCATCTTCAGCAAGGTGCTTTTGTTCGTTATAAAAATGAACCGATGATGGAAGATTATCATACAAACCCACTGTGAATTTTATTTGCTTATGGGTATGTTCATTTTGTTTATTCTTTAACCCATTTACCATTCCCTTTTTTAATAACTTGCCAGACAAACTAATGCTGGTAGAATCAAACTGGCGTATAAACTGCTTGTCCAAATCTTTACTAATACTACTTCTATAATTATGAATTAAGCGAGTAAATATCTTTTCGAAGTAGGATTCTTTAATCAAAGAAAGTCGCTCTGATAAGCTATTGAATTTAATAGAATCTCCTTTATCTAAACCTGAGTATTGTTTAAATTTATTACTCAAATAAATCTTCTCCATTATCCTAAGACTAGCTTTAGAATCATCTAAAATTGTCATCAACAAAAGTTTGAAAATAACTTTGCCAGATAATTTCTTAACATTGAAATCTACCCCTGTTTCCTCAGCAAGATTGTCAAGAAGATTATCATCAATTAACCCAAGTATTGATTTTACGCTAACCTTTTTATTCATTACACCATTTTCTATAAAACGACACAAATGAATAATTTAGTCTAATCGTGAATTGGAAATATGTCAAAGAACTAAAATAAGTTCCGAACAGTTGTGATTTAGAATCCTTCAAGGTTTTAAAAAATTTATTTAATACTTTTTACTTCGTTTTAATATCCAACTCATCAACAATATGTTTAGCACCACCAAGTTTTTCAATACACCACAATACATATCTCACATCAACACAAATGGTTCTATTAAGGTCTTTATCAAAAGCTAGTTTATGGCTTAAGGCTTCGTAATTACCATCAAAAGCAAGTCCAATCAATTCGCCTTTTGCATTAATAACTGGGCTACCACTATTGCCACCTGTAATATCATTTG
>CAIVPM010000248.1 GCA_903907815.1 uncultured Chitinophagaceae bacterium
ACAAAAATCATTGCAATCAATAACATGAAAATTCTAATCTGCATTTTTGGTAAATTTTTAATCAGCGTCAAACATAAGAAAGTATTTTACTGGAAATTTTATTTTTTTACTAATTCCTATTCCCTTATTTTCGAAAACTATAATTTATCACCAAAACAAAACAGTTTAATGAAAAAAACACTTTCCATTGCAATACTTGTTACTGCAATAATTTTTAGTGCTTGTTCTAAAAGCTCTAATAACGACACAACAACAGACCCCAATGCAACTGCTGTTCCTAAGTCGCCTATTAATCTTACAGGGGCATTAGTATCTGGCCAGGTAGTATTAAACTGGGTTGATAGTTCCTCTAATGAAACAGGATTTCATGTAGAGCGTAAAACAGTTGGTGGCACTTATACAGTAATAACTACTACTGCTGCAAATGTAAAAACCTATACCGATAATACAACGAGTGCGAATACTACGTACACCTATAGAGTAAATGCATTTAATGCTAATGGGAATTCCAGTTACACGAATGAAGTAACTATTAATTCTACCAATGGCATTAGTGCACTAACAGTATATCTTTCAAGAGATACTGTAGAGAATAACGGATGGGATATGGTTACTGTTACCGTTAAGGATGTAAGCAATAATGATGTAACTGCTACCAGTAGTTTATTTTTAAATAACGCTGGAATTTCATCTCCATTAGCCAGCAAAATTTATTATCCATCCAGTACGGGCAAATTTACCATTTCGGCAACTTCAGGATCATTAAACAGCAATAATGCACCATTAACAGTAGTAACTACCTCTGCAGCTGCTTTTACCCATAAGATACTGGTAGAAGATTACACCAGTATTCTTTGTGGATATTGTCCAAGAGAAGCTTTTGACTTAGATAATTATACTAAAACACATCCTAAGTGTGCTTGGGTAGGTGTACATTGTACTGGTTTAGGGCCTGATGCATATGCATTTCAATATAGTAACAATATGGAAACTGCATTTAATATTACTGGATACCCATCTACCGTAATAAACAGGAAATTGAACTGGCAAGAAGATACAACAACACTTAATAGTGAAACTGCTAAATGGACCTGTTTAGGCCTAGCAATTAACAGTACCGTAAGTGGTACTACTATTTCGGGTACTGCACAAGTAAAATTTGGTGTTACTACCAACAAACCATTAAAGATTGTGATTGCTTTAGTAGAAAGTGGTTTATTAGCAAGTCAGCATAATTATTATTCACCTTCTGGTGGTGCTACTCCATATTTGTATAATGGACAAAATCCAATACCAAATTTTGAAGAGAAGTTTTGTTTCCGTGCCACTTCAACTAATTTATATGGCGATACCATACCTGTAGCAACTACCTTTAAAAACAATGTATATTCTGTGCCATTCACTTTTAGCACCAGTGGTGTAAATGGAAATGGAGGAGCTTATACCGTAAAAACTGCGAATTGCAGATTGGTTGCTTATGTAGTAGATGGAAGTTCAACTGCATGGAAATCCAGTAAAGGAGTAATCAATGTACAATATGCTGCAGTAGGCGCTACTCAGAATTTTGATTAATTTTTAAACAGAGGGAGATAGGAGGAAGGAGACAGGAGATAGAATAAAATACAATTATATAAAGAAGGATAGAATTTGATTAACTCAAATTCTATCCTTTTTTTATTTAAACTAACACTCCATAGTTTTCATTAAAGCCAACCCCATTATATTTGCCGCAAACGATTGTTCGATGGATATAAAAAATAATGTATTAGAGACTATTGGTAATACACCTTTAATCAGGTTGAATAGTGTTACTAAAAGTCTGCCTTGTTTAGTAGCGGCTAAAGTGGATTACTTTAATCCGGGCAACTCTATAAAAGATAGAATGGCTTTGAAAATGGTAGAAGTTGCAGAGAAAGAAGGCAAACTAAAACCTGGTGGAACGATGGTAGAATGTACCAGTGGAAATACCGGTATGGGACTTGCACTTGCTGCTATAGTAAAAGGATACAAATGTATTTTTGTTACCACCGATAAACAATCGAAGGAAAAAGCGGATGTACTAAAAGCAGTAGGTGCTGAAGTAATTGTTTGTCCTACCAATGTAATGCCGGAAGATCCTAATAGCTACTATAGCGTTGCTAAAAGACTGGCTTCGGAAGTACCTAATTCCTACCATTTTAATCAATACGATAATCTGGCAAACAGACTGGCTCATTACGAGAGCACAGGACCTGAAATATGGGAACAGACTGATGGGAAAATAACCCATCTTGTTTGTACTGCAGGCACTGGTGGCACTATTACTGGCACTGCACAATATCTTAAAGAAAAGAATCCCAATATTCAAATCTGGGCTATAGATGTTTATGGTTCTTTACTTACCCATTATTTTAGAACAGGTGAAGTGGATATGAGTTATGTTCATCCATATATCAGCGAAGGTTTTGGGGAAGATTTTATACCGCAGAACTACGATATGAGTGTGATAGACTACTTTGAACAGGTTACCGATAAAGATGGCGCTATTATGGCCAGAAGAATAGCTAAAGAAGAAGGCTTATTCTGTGGTTATAGTGCAGGAAGCTGTATTCAGGGACTAATGCAATTGAAAGATAAACTAACTAAAGACGATTTAGTAGTTTGTATATTCCACGATCATGGAAGCCGTTATGTAGGTAAAATATACAACGACGAATGGATGATGGAAAGAGGCTTTCTGGAAGTAAAAACTTTTAAGGATATAGTAAGTGGCAGAACAAACCAGAAACTGGTAACGGTTAATGGTAATAATACTGTAGCGGAAGCCGTTGCTCTGATGAAGAAGTATGATATTGAGCAAATTCCTGTAATGGAAAACAGAGAAGTAATTGGGGCTATCAGCGAAGGAGGTCTTTTCCAGAAAATATTCTCTAATCCTGAGATAAAGAATGCTGCAGTAAAAGAGGTACTGGAAGCTGCTTATCCTGTAGTTGATTTTGAAACGCCTGTAGAAAGACTCAGCAGTTTAATAACAAAAGAAACAGGTGCTGTTCTGTCAAAAGATGAAACCGGAGCATATCATATAGTAACTAAGTACGATGTAATACAGAGTCTGACAAAGTAATAACATTTAGCAATATATATAATTTATGCGAATCAAGGGTTGAATAGTCAAAAAATAGACGAGGCGTAAAATTCGTTAATTGTTTATGCAAATAAATAATCTAATAAAACTTTACTACCACGTCTGCGACAAATATAATGAGCAACTTC
>CAIVPM010000249.1 GCA_903907815.1 uncultured Chitinophagaceae bacterium
ACAATGGTTGTCGATTGGTTATTAATGGGGTTTTACTATTAAGTTATGATGACTGCAATCAAAGAAATGAATATCGATTGGTTAGCGACGGGTGTCGATGAATTAACAATTGGTATCGTTTAGGTATTAATGGGTTTAAACTAGGATACAAAGATTTAGAATGTTAAACACTTGTAAATCAATTTTAATGTTGGTGAAAATGTAACAGATGCTAACTCCCTTAAACCTAGGCTGTTCAAAATAGGAGGTTCTTTATCTTACACTTTATGGTGCTTTTCGTGAGTCGTGAAAATACATCGTGATGTCGTGATAAATACAGAATACATCAAACATAGGAGCCACAGCGGCACAGAGTTGCACAGCGTATTAAAAAATACAAACATAGAGAATAGAGAGAACCGCAAGCGGTTGAGCGAATGCTAAAAACTGTCAGATAAAATATAGTATGTTTTGAACAGCCACCCTTAAACCTTTTGAAGCTTTTTCCGCAATCGCTTGCGTAAATAAATAGCTAGTATTTTAAGTATTTAAAGAAATGCATTATATTTTTGAGCTGTTGTTTCTTAATTAATGTTAAATTAATAAGCAACATCTCATTATAACGATTAAACAGAAAAGGTAGATAAAAGCATTGCAAACGCCAACAATTTATACAACTTTTTCCCATTTTTTAGCATAGCCTTTTAGTAAGCTGGCTGTAATTTTTATAGCCCTTAGATTTTAAATGGTAGTTACGAAAACGATTTCGTGATAATGAGAAGGGAGGAAGGAGGTAGGAGTGAGGAGACAGAATAAATACAGGTGTTGAATTTTGAGTGTTAAAGGTTGAATGAATGCAGGAGATAGGAGAAGGGAATTAATAATTATGAATTAATAATTAAGAATTGAATACAGAAGAAAGGAGATAGGAGTGAGGAGACAGAATAAATACAGGTGTTGAATTTTGAGTGTAAAAGGTTGAATGAATACAGCATACAAACAATTAGCGGAACGATGACAGCTAATTAAAATGAAAAAAACGACAAAAACGATAAAATAATTGCTCTGCAGCATCTACTAAGGAGAGGATAGGGGTAAGTTTTAAAATTGCACATTATGAAAAAGAACTACACAAGAAACAACAGTTTGACAGCAACCCAAACCAAATTAACTGTTCCATTTGTGGATGGTTTTTCTTACGTTAAAAAGCAAACGATATATATGAAAAAAGGGTTACTAATTCTGATGATAGTACTTGGTGCATTTATCAATGTTAATGGACAACTATTTACACAAAATTTTGATGCTGCAACATCTGTAGCTTATTCTGTTTCTGGATTATCATTAACTACTAGTTCGGGAAATAATCTTGTAGGTACAGGAGCAAATCTATTTACATCAATAACTGGAATTGCTAAAAGTTCATGTGGTATTGCGATTAATAATACTACAGGATACCCAGGGGCAACTCCTACAACAGGCTCCTTAATGATTTATAGTAATAATACTTCTTATTATTGGTCTGCAGTAAGAACTGGTACTTTTGCTACAACTGCACCAACTGCCATTAAATTTCAAACTGATATTTATTTTAATGAAATTTCAAGTGGTTCTAATCAAGGAATTAATTTGGGAATTGGTAATGGGTTAGCTGATGGATATAATACTGCTTCTGCACCAGCTTCTACATTAATTCATTCTGGTTTCAGTATTTCTGCAAATTCTTCACCAGCTATTTGTGCATTTAATACAGCAACTACAATTTCTGGGTCCTCATCCTTAACCCATAGTACTTGGAAAACAATAACTTGGATCATAAATAATTCTGGGAGTACATTATCCTATACAGATCCTACAGGAGGAACTTCTACAGTAACTGATGACCATTGGGATTTATGGATGGGATCTACAAGAATTGTTGCTGCAGCTGCCGCAACAACAGGAACTGTAGCATTGCAACAATTATATTTAGGTTCTAATAGTGGAAAGAAACATGAAGTAAGATTTGATAATATGTCTATTACAGACTTATCACCAGTTGTAAACACTTCGCCCACTTTTTTAACAGCTTCTCCTTCTTTAAGTATTTGTCAAGATGCATCTGCAACTAGTATATCTTCACTCCTACATGTTAGCGATGCTGATGCAAGTCAGACAGAAACATGGTCTCAATCAGTTGCCCCTTCTCATGGTTCTCTTTCTTTTTCGAGTGCTACAGCTAGTTCTGGATCAACTGATATTACTCCAGGAGGTACTATTACATATACTCCTACAAGTGGATATAGTGGATCTGATGCATTTACAATTCAGGTTTCTGATGGTACGGCAACTGTCACAAAGGTTGTGAATGTAACTGTAAATGCGCGTCCCAGCGCAGCTGCTTTAACTGGTACCACATCTGTTTGTGGAACTACTTCCACCAACTTGTCAGTTGCAGTTACTGGTGGTGCATCTCCTTTTTCTGTTGTTTTATCACCCAGTGGATCAGCTAGTAGTACTACTCCTGTAACGGTATCCGTTTCGCCTAGTTCTTCTACACAATATAGTATAACATCAGTAACTGATAATAATGGATGTACTGTTGCCTCACCAACAGGAACCCCTACAATTACAGTTAATTCGGTATCCATAGCACCCACTTCTTTATCAGCTTCAGTAAGTTCTATCTGTAATGGTAGCACTACTACATTAACCCAAAATGGAGGCACTTTGGGTACAGGTGCTACTTGGAAATGGTATTCCGATAATACCTATTCAACATTAGTAGGAACAGGTTCTGGTGCTACTGGTAGTTTATCTGTTACGCCTTCTTCATCTACTACCTATTATGCAAGATCGGAGAATGGTACTAGCCCATGCTCTGCTACTGTAAGTGATAATACAAAAAGTGTAACAGTTAGTGTTACCGCTGCAATCAGCGGTGTAACTCAGCCTTCAGACTGGTCATCCTGCTCTGGAAATGCTACAAGTGTTACTGTTGGATCTCCAAGTAATGTAGCAGGGTATCACTGGCAGGTAAATACCGGTTCAGGGTTCAACGATATTTCGAATGGTGGTGTATACTCTAACGCAACTACTGCAACCTTAAACATCAGCGATCCTGCAGGTTTTAATGGCTATAGTTACCAATGTGTACTCAATGGAACATCGCCTTGTAGTAATGTTACCTCAAGTGCAGCTACTTTATCTGTTACTTCTGCACCAGATGTTTCCAATTTTACAGCTACTTCTACTCCTTCAACTACTTGTTTAGGTAGTAATACAGTAGTTACTGTAAATTCTACTTCTATTGGTGCAGGTACTTATACAGTAACTTATAATGTAAGTGGAGCATCAGGAAATAGTGCTACATTAAGTACTGCAACTTTAACCATGGGCAGCAGCTCAGGAACTTTTACTATAACAGGTGCTGCTTTATCACATAGTGGGGCAACTACTATTACTATTACTGGCATAGCAAGTGGTTGTAATAGTGTGGTAAGCAGTAATAATACGGCAAACTTTACTGTAAATACATTGCCAACGCCTTCTATATCGCCTACCACTGCTGTATGTGCAGGGTCTTCAAGCAATATTTATACAACACAAAGTTCAATGACTGGATATACCTGGACTATAACTGGTACTGGTTCTTCGGTTACGAGTGGGGGAACTTCTACAGATAATTCTGTAACAGTAACTTGGGGTACTGGAAGTACCGGTCATGTGAAAGTAAATTATACAGATGCAAATGGATGTTCAGCAGCATCTCAAACAGATCAAAGTATTACCCTTACAGCACAACCTGCTATTACTTCAAGCCCTTCCGGTACCAGTGCGGCTATTGGCGCTAATCCTACCTTTAGCGTTGGTGCAAGTGGTGCAGGTTTAATTTATCAATGGGAAGTAAATACTGGTAGTGGCTGGACTAGTACTTTAAATGGTTCATCTGGCTCTGACTACTATACAGGTTCAACTACAGCTATTTTAACCATAAATAATGTTAGTCTTTCTTCTAAAGGGTATCTATTCCGTTGTGGTGTAAGTGGAACTTGTTCTCCAACTGTATATTCAGGATCTGCTACGCTAAAAGTTCAATTGGCTACTCCAACCATTGGTTCGGGTTCCCTAAGAACAACAACTGGTTTTACTGCAAATTGGACAACAGTAAGCAGTGCAAGTAGTTATCAAGTAGACATTTATCAGGGTGTATCCCATATTACTACAATATCAGGTATTAGTGGGAGTAGTACAGCAGTTACTGGGTTAACTTCTGGCACAGCTTATACCTATACCGTTACTGCAATAGGAGATGGTACTACTACTACATCTTCTACTGCCTCAAGTGCTTCTGCCTCAATAACTACATTCAGTACAGCATGCAGCATTACAGCATTTACTTTTAGCAATGCTACACCTACCAGTTCTAACATTACAGGTAGTTCTTCTCCTTTTACTGTTTCTATTGTAATGCCTGCAGGTACCAATAGGTATACATTAATACCGAGTATTACTATATCTGCTAATGCAACAATCAATCCAACAAATGGGACTAATCTAGATTTTAGAAGTACACAAGCATATACTGTTACTGCAGAAGACGGCGTAACTACTAAGTCTTATAATGTAACTGTAACCGAACCTGCAAGTACAACTACTGCTACTTGGTTAGCTTCATCTGCAGGTACTTATGCAGCACCAGGTTATACTGAATCTGCTGGGTTATATGCAAAGGCTACTGGAGGTGGTGCGGTTACGTTTAATACTTTAGTTAGCACTTGCCAAGGCTCTACACAAAGTACAACAATGGGTTCAAGTCTCTTTATATTTAAACCAACTTCTAGTGTTAATAAAATAATCCTTTATGGTAATGCAGGTAGTGGTGGTTCTAGAACTCTTAGTTCTGTTACAACTAGTTCTACTATTACAGGCACCTATACTGCTTTGTCGCCAACTTCTACTGGTGTAATTACTAGTATAAGTAGCGTTGAAGGCTGTGCTAATGACCCAATGGTTATAGTTCTAGGTCAAACAATTGCAGCTGGAACTTACATTAAGATTACTTTAAGTGGTAATGCTCATCTTTCTGCAATAGATTTAATTAATACTTCAGTAACAGATCTTACTGTTCCAACAGTAGGAGCTGCAAGTAGTGTTACAAGTACTGGCTTTACCGCCAACTGGACACCTGCTGGTAATGATGCGAATGCTATTAGTTATAATGTAAATGTTTATAATTCTAGTGATTTATCATTTGTGAAATCATATTCCGGTTCTGGGAATAGTGCTGTGTTTACTGGCTTAAATCCTAATACAAAGTATATTTATAATATTACAGCAGTAGGGGATGGGGATGTGTATAGTAGCATAACTTCTCCTTTTTCATCTGTTTCTACTATACCTTCTGCTTTTACTGTTGGTGGTGGAGGTAATTATTGTTTGGGAAGTACAAGTTCTACTATTACTTTGAATGGGTCAGAAACTGGGGTTAGCTACCAAGTAAAATTTGGAGCTACATCTTATGGTTCTCCTCTTTCAGGTAACGGAAGCGCATTAAACTTTACTGGCATTACTTTCGCTTCTGGTACAAATGCCTATACAATTGTTGCTACCAATTCTACTTTGAGTACAACAGCTACTATGAATGGTTCTGCTAATGTTACTCTAAATAGTCTACCCGCTACTCTTGCAGCTAATGATATCACTGTTACATATGATGGTGCAACCCATTCAATATCAGCTACCCCAGGTACAGGTGAAACTATTGACTGGTATAGTGCAGCTACAGCAGGAAGTTTATTAAGCTCTGCTAGTACCTCTTATACACCAAGTGTTGTAAATGTAGGTATCTATAATACTAATTACTATGCAGTTGCAAGAAATACAACAACTTCATGTGTTAGTGCATCCCGTCAGGTTGTAACGTTAACAATTACTACTAAACCTTTAACCATGAGTGGCTTGTCTGTTCCTGCTAGTAAGGTATACGATGGAACAACTACAGCTGTTGTTAG
Organism: uncultured Chitinophagaceae bacterium; assembly: GCA_903907815.1. Lineage (GTDB taxonomy): Bacteria > Bacteroidota > Bacteroidia > Chitinophagales > Chitinophagaceae > CANFLJ01. The sequence continues at coordinate 5,973 of CAIVPM010000249.1, forward strand.
TGGTGCTACAGGTAATTTACAATCTACTGAAACAGCAGGTGCTGGAACTACTGCCGATGGTAAACCTTATGATGTAGACGCTGTAAGTATTACAGGTACAGCAACTGGAACTTATAATAGCAAAGATGTAGCATCTGCCACCACTGTTACTTATAGTGGTCTAAGTCTTACTGGT
>CAIVPM010000250.1 GCA_903907815.1 uncultured Chitinophagaceae bacterium
ATTATTTTTTTCATAATTGTAATTACTAATTATTTCAAATTAAATTCGGTTCAAAGATATATGCTGAAGCTATTCAATTTATTAAAGCTATGTTATTGTGTAATATTTTAGCTTTTTAGGTTAAAGTAATAATAATATAGAATATTAATATGGATATTAATCCGCTTTAAACGGTTAATTAATTACTATTTTATCTACCTTACTGGATCGGTCAAGGTTATATATTTTAATATTATAAACTCCTGGGAGTAAGCCATTTGTGTTTATGGTTTTTATTGTCATAGTTTGAGAACTTAATACAGCATACCTTTTTCTTGTTAGTAAATGTCCAAGGTTATCAATGATGTCAATTTGAGTAATATTTTCACCTTCTACTTTAATCTGACTATGTGCTGGATTAGGATATATTTTATATAACAAATCTGATTTAGGGTTTACGGTATTTATTCTACTGTAATGCTTGTTGCCATCCTTATCTACAATTTCTAACTGATAACTTATCACTCCACGGTTTTTATCTTTATCAATAAATTCATATTCTGATACTGGTAAATTCCCTTTAGTATTGATTGTCGCAATGGTTTGGAAAGAACCTTCATTTACTTTTCTACCAATATTGAAAAAAGCTGTACCAAATTCTTCTGCAGTTTTCCATTTTATACTGGTTACATTATTTTCATATAATGCATCAAACGATAATATCTCCAATGGAAGTATAACGTTTATAGGTACAGCATATACTTTATTTCCGTTTGAATAACTTACAGAAACAGAATAATTTCCTGTGCTGGTAATTACAATTGAATTTGATGTATCATTTAGTATTGTATTCCCATTCAAATACCACTGAAAACCACTGGGATTACATGATGCTAAACAAGTAAGTACATTGCCGTTTTGAAATATTTTAGGAGTATCAACAAACCCTATGTATCCATTTATAAATGCTGTATCAGTTGCAGCAACAGGAATTAAAGTATTTAAATCGAGTGTATCAATTTCCAGTGGGGTATAATTGTTACCTGATTTATTAAAAAAGACAGGTGTTCTATTGCCTTTAGGGTTTGTAATAATAAAACGTAGTGTAAAAAGAATCGTATTATCTGGAATAGTTTGAGCAAATGAATCTACCCACACGAAATTAAGATAGCTGCCTGCAGCCTGTATATTGGTATTGGAATCATTTAGATTTATACTGCCAGTATTTGTTCCATACTTTAATGCATCGAAAGTAACAACGGTAGAATCCCAGCCTATTGACCCTTGGAAGCCTATAATATTAGTGAAGTTTTTTGCTCTAACATTAAAGTTAACGCTGGTATTGTTACAAACAGTATCTAATTTATCTAATAATAAAGTCTTCTTATTCTGCGCATTAATTTGAAAAGTTACCGCAAGAAAGAGGAAGCTTAATAACAGTAACTGTTTCATAAAATTTATATTCTGGTAACAGGTATTTTGATAACAAATTTTATACCATGATAAATAATTTCATCCTAACTATCATTAAAACCCTACTGAGCCATCTTTATATTTAATGGCTTTCTTTCCTGAATTTTTCTTCTCAAATTCCTTTACCTGTGCTGGAATTACTTTTTTAACAGGCACTTTTGTTGTTGTATCTGTATTAATAGCGAATTCATTCTTTGGTATCTGTAACTTATCCAGAACATAGGTTTCTGTTTTAATAATAGATAAAGAGCCTGGTCTATAATATTTCCAAACACCTTCTTTTAGTGAATATGATTCTACTTTTACTACTTTTCTGGTTACTTTATATTGATCGTAAACATCAGGTACATCTACAGTATCATATTTCTTTTCAGGATCTATAGCTCTCCAGCTTTCTTCTCTGGTTATTTCCCCTTGATAAAAGTACTGCTGTGTACCATCTTTATTTCCCCATCGAAAATTTTCAATTGCTATAAGGAATCCATTTAAATCATATTTTCTCCATTTACCTTCTTTAAGGTTGTTTTTGTAAACTCCTTCTTCTTCAAAACCGGGTTCACCTCTTAACTGATCGTAATGATTGATCCATTTACCTTGTTTCTGATCGGTATTGTCAATACAATTAAGGGTATC
>CAIVPM010000251.1 GCA_903907815.1 uncultured Chitinophagaceae bacterium
GGACGGTGTTTTTTATACGCCCAAATACATTACCAAATATATAGTAGATAATACGGTGGGTACTTTATGTACCGAACAGAAAACAGCATTGGGTATTAGTGATGAAGAGTTTGGGTACGAAAAAAGAAAGAACAAACGAAAAGAACTGGTAGATAAATTAAACAACTATCGTAACTGGTTATTAAAACTAACTATTTGCGATCCTGCCTGTGGTTCGGGTGCATTCTTAAACCAGGCATTAAACTTTTTAATAGAAGAACATAGAACAATTGATGAATTGCAGGCAAAAGTTTTGGGCGAAGCCTTTGTACTATCGGATATAGAAAATAGTATTCTGGAGAATAATTTGTACGGTGTAGATTTAAACGATGAAAGTGTAGAAATAGCCAAGCTATCTTTATGGCTAAGAACGGCTAAGAAAGGCAGAAAACTTTCCTCGTTAAACAGCAATATAAAATGTGGTAATTCTTTAATAGACGATCCTGCTATTGCAGGCAATAAAGCATTTAACTGGCAGAATGAATTTCCTGTAGTTTTTGCTAATGGAGGGTTTGATGTAGTGGTAGGCAATCCGCCTTATGGTGCAGCTATTGAAAATAAAGATGCTTATTATAAACAATATGAATTTAAAACAAGCAGTGATACTTATCAAATGTTTTCTGTTCTCCCTGGAAAGATTTTAAATGCTAAAGGGTATTGTGGGTTCATTATTCCAAACAGTTGGATGAATAGAAAGGGTGGGCAAGAATTTCGTGATAAATTAAGCCAATTTGAATTTCATTTTGTTATTGATTTCGTCAATCAAGTATTTGAAGATGCTAACATTGATACATGTATTATAATATACAAAATAAGTTCTCAAATAGTGAGTAATAAGTTTGTAAATGCAGTCAAAGTTAAAATGCCAGAAGAAATTGGTGCTAACCTACTTTACAATAAAATTAAATTTGAGAATTGGATAAAGTATGACAAGTTTAATTGCGAGTTTAATGATATTGTTTTTAATATCTTTGAAAAACTGGCTCTTAATAGTAAAATGCTAGGTGATATTTCTACGATAACAGGAGGGTATAAGCCATATCAAGTAGGATATGGAAAATCTTCTGAAGGAGATTTTCCACAAACTAAAAAAGATGTCGAAAATTGGGTTTATCACTCAAATATTAAGATTGATGACTCTTATTTCCCAGACATTAAAGGAAGTAATATTCAATCATATTATATTAGGCCAAATACACAATGGATAAAATGGGGTAGTTGGCTCATGTCTCCTAAAAAAAAAGAAGATTTTATTAATCCTAAAATTGTAGTTAGAGAAGTTGCAGGAATTAGATTAAATGCTTGTTACGATGAATCAGGATATTTTACTAATGATACTACTCATATGATAAGGGGTATTGATTCTCCAAGATTAAAATACATCCTTACTATATTAAATTCAAAAATGATTGGCTGGTATTTTAGACTACTTTTTGGTGAGTCAAATGATTTGTTTCCTAAAATTAAAGTAAATGAATTGAAGGTTATGCCAATTAAAGAAAATATTGAGTTTCAAATTCCTTTAATTTTAAAGGCAGATACTATGCTTTTGCAAAACAAAGAATTGCAAATGGTAAAAGCTAAGTTTATAAAATTATTGTTATCTAAATTTCCTGATTTAAAGATTAATAATAAGCTGGAGGATTGGAATAATATAGATTTTAAAACCTTTACTAAAGAGCTGGAAAAACAAAAGATGCAGTGATACAAGCGCTTATAGGTCCTCTTGGATTAATTGCGGCAGCAGTATTGTCTGATGCTATAAGTGTTTCAGGATTAACAACC
>CAIVPM010000252.1 GCA_903907815.1 uncultured Chitinophagaceae bacterium
CAGGCTATTTGACATAAATCTAATTTTGACTTTTAATTAATGTATTGTAGATTGAATTAAATTGCTAATACGAGAATATTTGAATTGCATTATATGAAACACATTGCTAAGAAATGGAAAAAAGAATCACTTACTGTGATGAATTTAAGTACATATGAAAATTTTATACAACAAACAAATAATATGAAAAAAAGTACCTTTAAGCAGGTAACCGCTATGCGGTTTTTAAGAACATTGGTCTGTTCTTTATTTTTTATTGGATTATTATCTATTACACCTAAAATACAGGCACAGGTAATTACAGAAAATTTTGAGGGTGCTGGCTGGACGAATAGCATGACTTGGAGTAGTAACTCTGTTACAACGGCCACAAATGCAACTCAAACTGCTACTTCTACTTTTGTCTATGCTACAGGTATTTCTACTGTAGCTGGGGTAAGTGTTCCTTCCAATGGGACTGTAGCTTCTGCCAATAATTTTAGTTGGTCATTTAATGCAGTTTCTACAGGGAACGCTACAAACAATTATAGATCTACTTCACATGGCGCAGTTTTAGGACAGACAAGTACAAGTTTTATTTGTACTCCTTTTATGTCTGGAGGAGTAGCTGTTGTAACCTGCGCAGTATTTCCTACTAGTGCTACTGCAAAAATGATGATAGGTGTAAATACAATTGCTACAATCGCATCGGGCCCGTTAACCTCAACAGTTTCTGCTGCTCCTGGTGTTGCTGCCGCTATAGGTAACTGGAATGCATCAGCTTATGTGGTAACTTATGGTACTCCATCTTCTGCTGGTAATTTAATTTCTAATCAGTGGAATACAATTACATTTACTACCAATATTCCAGCATCACAATCTGCCTATATTAAATTTCAACGTGTAGTTGGGGGAACAGTTTCTATTGATGATATTCAAATTTGGGGTGCACCATCTGTGTCTAGTAGTCCCACCAGTACTTCAGTTTGTGCAGGTGCAAATGCTACTTTTACAGCTGCTTTTACTGTGCCTCCTACTGGTACTACCTATCAGTGGCAATATAATGATGGTGTTCATGGTTGGGCAAATGCAACGAATGGTTCAACGGGTGCGGATTACTATACAAATGCTACTACTAACACTTTAACGGTAAATAATGTAACCGCTGCAAGTAATAATTATCAGTTTCAGTGCATTGCTACTTATTCTACATTAACAGCTACTACTACTGCTGCAACATTAACTTTAAAAACCGCTACTTCAATCTCAGGCCATCCTATTGATGCAAGTTATAATATTGGTGCTACGGTAACACCTTTGTCAGTAACTGCTGCTTTTTCTGGAACAGCTGCATATCAATGGTTTAGTAATTCAATTAATTCTAATTCAGGGGGTACTCCAATAGGAAGTAACTCCTCAACATATACACCATCGTCAGCCAGCAATGGAGTAACTTATTATTATTGCAAAGTAACTGGCGATTGTGGTTCTGCTACCAGCAATGCTGCCAAAATTGCAGTATGTCAGGCACCAAGTTTCACAGCTCAACCAAATGGTGCAAGTGTTTGTGTAAATACTAACGCTTCCTTGGGTTCTGTTGCAGCTACTAATTCTCCAACCTGGCAATGGTATTCAAATACAACTAATTCAACATCAGGCGGTTCTGCTATAAGCGGCGAAACTGCTAATTCATACTCTCCGCCAACTTCTCTTGCTGCTGGTACTTACTACTATTATGTAAATGCTATCAATGGCAATTGTACTTCACCTTCAAGTGTTGTACAATACAATGTTTATGATGCACCTACTTTTACATCTCAGCCAAGTGCTTCAGCTGCTAATTATTCTGTAGGGTATAGCGCTACAGCGCTTTCTGTTTCTGTTACAGGTTATGGGTTAACTTATCAGTGGTATAGCAATTCGTCAAACTCTAACTCAGGGGGTAGTGTAATTGCGGGTGCTAATTCTAATAGTTATACTCCAGCTACTGCTACTTTAGGTACCTTATACTATTATTGTGTTGTTTCAAGTACTTGTCATACCCCTGTTGCCAGCAATGTATCGGGTGCTATTAATGTAGTTCCTTATGTAATTGGTGATTTAGGAAGTGTAAGTTCTACAGATTGGGCTAATGCAGCTACCTGGAAAAAATGGGATGGGGCAGGATGGAATACTACTGGTAATATACCTCTAGCTTCCGATAATGTTTGGATTGTAAATGGTTATACAGTTACATTAAATGGAACTGCTAAAACAAATACTACACAAGGTAATTGTAATAACTTACATGTAATAAATGGTTCATTAGTAGCTGCTACATTAGTTAATTCTTTTCAGTTTTTAACAGTGAATGGAACTACAGTTGAGGTGGGTTCTAGTGGTCATATTGGTACTACTGAAATGGGAGAAGATGCAAACGGTTTATCTTTTTTCATAGTAAATACAAATGGTACTACAATAACAGGTAACAATAGCGGTACAATTGATTTATCAAAACTGATATTAAGTGCAAATAATGCATCTCTTACAGTTGATCATGATATTACGCTTCATTACCATGCAATATCAACTGTATCGAATGTTTCTTATGATGGTAGTGGTCAAGCATTTGGTGTATACAATACTGCTAGTAATAGTGCCTATACTTGTTCTGCTACCATAAATGCAAATAAAACTTTAACCTTCGATAAATTTAGTAATTTCTGTTTAGGCTCTTCACAGGCTGCATTGTATAATGTAGATTTTAACTTAATTGTAAATGGTGTTATGACCTTTAATAGAGGGATACCTACAGGTATAACCCATACTGCTAATCCTCCTAGTGTCAACAGTACCAATGGTACATTTGTGTTAAACAGTGCATCTGGTCATACTTCCACTGTAACTATTGGAGGTACCATAAATGCAACTGAATTCTATCCAAATGGAAATGGTCAGCCTTCTCCTGCACCACTTGGTTCAATAGGGTTAGCTTCTATAGCAACCATTACTGTTAATGGCAATTTCAATATAGATTCTGTAGCAGACTTTAGAGTACCAGGTCAAACTGTAACTGGTACTGGTACATTTACAATAAATAATTCAACATTACCGGTACTTAAAATAGGATCTGCAAGCGGTATTACAAATGATGGATCTGCAGGGTCTATTCAAACTACCCATCATAATTTTCCAAACACTGCGTTTTATACCTATGAGGGAACTGCAGCGCAGGTTACAGGAGATGGCTTGCCTTCTGCTATAGCTGGCTTAATGGTGAATAATGCTGCTGGGGTAACGCTATCTGGTAATGCTACAGTAGCAGATACTTTATGGTTGACAAATGGTATTCTATCTACTGGATCTAATATATTAAATCTATCTACTGGTTATACCTTACTTGGTGGTGGTTCTACAAGCTATGTAAATGGTCAATTAACCAATAATATTTCAGGTACAAGTCCTGCTACAATGGTATTCCCAATAGGAAAAAGTAGTGTGTATAGTCCTGTAGTATTAAATATTATTCAAAGTGCAGCTACTGCTACTTCTTATACTGCAGAAGCATTTATAGGTACTCCGCCTTCTCATGCTTTAGGTAGTCTTTCAAAAGTTTCTAATGGTAGGTACTATCATATATCTTCTGGAGCAAGCAATATAGCTGCAGGAGCTGTTAGACTTCATTTTGGATCAACTGATGCAAATAATATTTCCATCAGCGATCTTACCAATATTAGAATTGCTGGTAATAATGGTAGTGGTGCTTGGTCTGATTTTGGCTATTCTATTGCTTCGCCAGATACTATTACTTCATCGGTAAACATTACTACCTTAAATGGCGATTTTGTTCTTGCAAATGCAATTACTAAAACAACTGCACCAGCTTTAGTGGCTGCAGTTAATCCAACTGTAGATGCAAATTTCAATATCACGTTTACAGATGATTCAAATAACGACTTTTTCAATGGTGTACAAGATGTATATTATGGTAGTAATTTATTAGTTGCTGGTACTGATTATTCATTGGCTCCAGGAGTTCTAACATTGAAACCAGGGGGAAGTGCTTTATCTGGTCTTAGAACTGCTGGCACACAAACTGTTTATGTTAGTCAGAATGCTAGTTCTTTTTTCGATAATGCTTCTGTTTCTCAACCAATATTAGCAGGTGCGGATCATCATTTGGCAATGAAAACATCACCAACAGCACCAGTTTCAAATACTGCTATTTTTGCTATTCAACCTGCAGTATATGTTGAAGATCAATACAACAATATTACTACTAGTACTGCTAGTGTTACTGCATCGGCAAGTGCTGGAAAATGGGCTTTGGGCGGTACGGTTTCTCAATCAGCATCAAATGGTACAGTAACTTTCATAGGCTTAACTGCTTCTGAAATTGCAGCTGTTACTGGTGCTACATTAACTTTCAGGGCTGCTGGTTTAACGCCTACTACTTCTGCTTCATTCAATCTTGTAGCACCTACAAACTACTATTGGGTAGGTGGAACTACATCAGCTGCATGGACTGCAGCTAGTGTTTGGAGTACTACAAAGGGAGGAACAGGTATAACTGTAGCAATTCCTACAGTTTACGATACTTTCATTTTCGATGGTAGCGATATTAGTAGTACTGCAGGAAATCAAACTGGAAATATTACAGTTCAAATTACTTCTTCTAATTCTTCTATATTAAATGTTGGTAATATTCTAATTCAAAATAATGCCAATGTTACTATGTCGTCTACTGGTACAAGAACAATTAATATTGGTAATACTTTGAATAGTATTAATGCTACCGTTTTAAGTGTTCCATTTGGAAGTACATTAACGTTAGGTGGAAATACTTCTACTTATAATTTACTTACCAATTCAGGTGCTGATATATTTGGTACTTTAAATTTAGGAAATGGTAAGAATGTTCAATTATTACCTGGAACTACAGGTTCTACTATTATTTTCGAAAATGGATCGACCTGTGTTTCTCAACAAGCAACTAGCACCACTTTACCTTTCGGATTTACTGGAACAAATATAGTTGATTTTAAAAGTGGATCTACTTTCAACAATACCTATGGTGGCGATGTGTTTGGTGGTGGAAATGTAGCTAAGTTTGAACATGGAAGCACCTATTATTACAATAGTAGTTTATCTTCAGGTTTAGCAATTGATGGCCACACATTTGGAAACTTAACTATCAATAGTTTATCAGCACCTGTAGCAGGTTCTGCTGGATTTAATATTGATACTTTAAATGTTACAGCATCAGGTTCTTTAACTATCGCTGAAACTGGAGTAAACAATAATATAAAAGGTGATATTAGTGTTGCAACAGGTGGTACATTAAGATTTAACCCTGCAACTTCAGGAACAGTTAATTTTAATGGATCAAGTGCCCAAAGCGCTACAGGAGTCTTAACAGTAACAAGTTCTACACCACAATCATTCACTATTAATAATGCTAATGGGTTTACTTTAGGTACAGGAGCAAGCTTAGCTATTCCTGGTACACTTACACTTACTAGTGGTTCTTTCTCTATAGGTGCAAACACATTAACATTATATAATCCTATTGCGGGTACTTCAACTAACTTGATTGGAGGTAGTACATCTGTTATTTATATATATGGGACTGCTACAGGTGTTAATATACCTTCTTCAGTTGCATCTCTTAGTAGAGTAACTATTACCAATGCAAATGGAACTGCTTTGCAAAATAATCTAACATTAGCAAGCACTCTTTCATTAAATGGAGGTCCTCTTTCAATTGGTAATCATACGCTTACACTAGGTAGCTCTATAGCAGGTGCTGGAGCAATTACAGGTTCTGCTAATTCCAATTTAGTATTAACAGCATCTGCATCACAGCATGATACAATAAGATTTACAAATACTACTGCTACAGATTCTTTATTAAATACATTATCAGTAACTGGTGCTACTCATATTACTTTAGGAACTGGAGTAGGTATTACTAACTTACTTTCTTTGGGTAATGCAGGAGCAGTATTAAATTTAAATGGCAATTACCTTACTTTAAAAAGTACTGCTACACAAACTGCAGAAGTTGGTAATATTACTGCTGGTGCTTCTATTACTGATACTACAAATGCTGCACCATATACTGCTACTAAAATTACAGTAGAACGATATATACCTAAAGGGAAAAGAAACTATCGTGATCTTGGCCCAACTGTAGCGAATGCTGGAACAGTGTTTGCTAACTGGCAGGAAAATGGAATAGGTTCTCCTTCTTATAATTATGGTGTATATGTGACTGGTAAAACTGGTAATTCTGGTTATGCAGCATACGATCCTACTACTGGTTTCGACTACACAACCAATGGTAATACAACTCCATCATTGTATAGTTGTGTAAGTGGTAACTGGGCTGCTGTAACTACAGCAACTGGTGGTACAAAAGGAATAAACCTAGATCCATTTAAAGGATTGAGATTATTAGTAAGAGGTGCAAGAAACTTTAATATGGGTACCAATCCTGCTAATATGCCTTCTGCTACTACCTTAAGAGCAACAGGTAGCCTTGTTACAGGAACCGTTACTTTCAATGCAATAGGCAGTGGTGGTACAGTTTCTACAGGTGGTTATACTTCTACTTATGGTTTAACACCTGCAAGTGCTTATGTAAGCGGAGAAGGCTGGTCTTTCGTTGCAAATCCTTACGCATGTCCTGTTAGCTGGTCGACTATTATTACTAATGCAGGCACTACGGGAACTAACGTTGGTAACTTCTATTGTTTCTTAGATCCTACTTATCAGAACGGTGGCTTACAACGTTATGTTACTGTTCAATACAATGGTTCCGCTTTTGTAACAAATCGCCCTGCTGGTATAGCTACCGATGCTGCTTGTTTAAACATCCAGCCAGGACAAGGATTCTGGGTATACCATACTGCAGCTACTCCTAAATTAGTAATACAGGAATCTGATAAAGTGGTTGGTGGAACTCAAACTACGGTGTTTAGAATTGCTAAATCAAACATGCTGAATGTTAGTATCTGGAAAGATATAGACGGAGTTTCTACTAATGTAGATGAAACTGTTGCAGCTTTTGATAATAACTATTCAAAATCAATTGGTGCTGAAGATGTTAAGAAACTAATGAATGGAGGAGAAAATATCTCTATCGTAGAATCTAACACCGATTTAAGTATCAACGGACTAGCATTACCTTCTATTAGTGATGAAATTGCTTTAAAAGTTGGAAATGTAATAGCTAATACTGCTTACCAACTGAAAGTAGATGCGAGTCAATTTACAGCTCCTGGTGTTCAGGTATTTATTAAAGATGCATTGTTGAATACAATAGTTCCTGCAGAAACTGGGGTGAACTTTACACCTACTAACGACGCTAATACATACAAGAATCGTTTCAGTGTTGTATTTAAATCAGCAAAAGTGGTACCGGTAACTACAGTTAAAGGAAATATTAGCATATATCCTAATCCAGTTACC
>CAIVPM010000253.1 GCA_903907815.1 uncultured Chitinophagaceae bacterium
CTTTTCTTCTTTAGCTTTTGCAGCTTCTTTGTTTTTCTTAAATCTCATATCAGGCGTACCGTCTTTTTTCAGCTTAACTTCTTCTTTTACTTTTGCAGCTTCCTTGTTAGCTTTAACTCTCATATCAGGAGTACCATCCTTCTTAAGTTTTACTTCCTCTTTTTTCTTTTCAACTTCTTTCTTGGCATCTTTTTTTACGTCTTCTTTTTTCTTCTCAACGTCTTTTTTTACTTCCTCTTTCTTTTTAGAAGCATCAGTTTTAACCACTTCTTTTGTCTTCTTTACTTCTTTCTTTGCCTGATCAGCAGGAGTTTGAGCAAATGCTGTTGTCATTAAAAAAGCACCCGCAATAAATAGACCGATATTTTTTTTCATATAGTAAAATTTTTAGACATCAAATATAGTAGCAATTGTTTGTAAATAAACTCGAATAAATGCAATTATGAATTCCTTAAGAAATTGTATCAATGGAAATTAGATATAAAAATAATAGCTTATATAACTATTATAAAACTAATTACAATCAGCAGATGCACAATTACTCAAAACGCTAAAGCCATAATTATTATATGCTACATAATATAAGTAGTACCTGACACCAGATTTTAATCCTTTGAATATTTTATTTCTATTTAATCCAATTCCACAATAAAGATTAGTATTAAAATCAGGAGGAAGATTTATTGTTCCAGATTTATCAATTACGTTTAGCCCCTCAGGAAAAGGAATTCCTTCCAATAATATTGCAAAAAATAAGTTCGGGGTGGATATACTTCACAAGAAGAAACTAATGTTCCAGTTGTTTTACTTTTATTTTTCCAAACCAGCTGATTTATTTTGCCAGGCTCTTTTCTACTCCTGTATTTTTTAGGATTATACCCTACTAAAAAACCAGCAAGCTGAATTACTACAGGGTTAAAATTAGCAATCTTATCCACATAATCGGCAAAATTATCTATCAAATCCATCAATTTAGATCGGGCAACTACATACTCAAAATTCTTCGCAGCACCACCTTGATCATGTGCGACTCTTGCATTAGTATATTTTTTCAATATTGAAGTAAAAGTTGCTTTTGTAGTTGGAGTATCCAGAAATATATCCTTATTATTAAATACCCCTCCTCTAATATTTTCTGCAATATTCTGCAACTTCATTCCCCTTATCCGATGATACGTTCTTAAACAAATACACCCCTTCATACAGATAATTTTGTTTGCTTGTATATAACAAATTGGGACAAATCATCATTAGATGAAGTAATTAATAAAACTACCATTATATAATCCAACTCTTCATCTCATCAGTTCTGACATTTAATGTGAAGAGTAAAGTTAGCCAATAAACACTGTTTGTATTTAGAATACTTTTTATAGAAATATTACACCCTATTTTTAAGTAATAGAATTGTTTATTATTAAATGGTATACACTTTTATAGATATTGTTTTTCCTCAACCACTTTGCAAGCAACTTTTACTTAAACTTCATCTCTTTATTGCAAAAAACAACAGCAAAAATCACTAAATGGTATCACTTAATAGCCATCTTTAACCCAGTATTCGTAAAATAGTGATTCTTTTATGCTTAAAGTGTATTTAGTCCGTATTAAAATAGCTCACTTTACTAAAACCTGTTTTCATTTTTATACATAAGTGGATTATAAAGTTGTAAAATGTTTCCACTTTATTGAATAAGTTGCTTGCAAAGTGGTAGAGAATTATCAAGATAGTGGAAAGTGAAAATATTAATACTAAATGTGCGATGTTTATTAGAAAAATGAATTATTAAATCCAAAATATTATTAGATTCATTCCATTTAAAACATCTAATTCATATCCATAATACTATAGAAAATATACAACAGCATTTATTATCCTAACATTTCAATTAAAGTAAAACTAATTCTTACTATTAGTTACCAGGGATATTACAGCTATGTAAAACGCAGTAATAAAATGTTTTTAAACCCAAACAATATAATAGTATTACATTACAGAAATTATGGCAGGAAAATATTCAATATTGGATTGTTTACTACCCCAATAATTTATTGGTTAATACACAATTACTTTTAAAGCAAAAGATTTTTATTAGTAATGTGAACAGATGGTTTAAAATAGATTAGTTTACACTCATTTTTAATCTTGATTAAGCCAAAGCCGATATTAAAAAACAGTTCTTTGATGGATATTCAGTTCGTTCTAATCTGGATTACTTATTTTCTAGTCCTGAAAAAATTAGTTGTAAGTAATAAAACAATTACAGTTCATTAAATCTACTTAAATTTAGCTACTAAAAACAGTATTACTACTTGAATTGTATTAGTTTATACTTAAATCAGATTGATTTTAATTGTCATTAAATTGTTTTCAGATAATAACAATTTGATTTGGAATTAAAATAATGTATACGCTACAAGTGTACATGAGTACCA
>CAIVPM010000254.1 GCA_903907815.1 uncultured Chitinophagaceae bacterium
CCCCCTACTATTCAGCACGATAGCAAAGAATCATACAGGTTTGTTACCTGCGGATTTATTCACGCAGATATTCCTCATTTACTTTTTAATATGTACTCCTTTTATTTGTTTGGTACTGCAATTGAACTTTTTTTTAGGGATACTTTTGGCGATAAAGCTAATTTCCTTTACTTACTACTCTATATTACTGCTTTAATTGTATGTTTAATACCTACTTATTTTAAACAAATAAATAATTACAATTACTATAGCCTTGGTGCTTCGGGTGCAGTATCTGCCGTTGTTTTTATTTATATTTTCATTGCTCCACTACAGGACTTAAGTCTGATGTTTATTCCTATTGGTATACCAGCTTTTATTTTTGGTATATTATATCTTGGCATTTCTGCTTATTTAGCCAAAAGAGGGAATACTAATATCAACCATTCAGCACATTTGTGGGGTGCTGTTTATGGTTTAATATTTTTTGTAATAATTTGTAAAATCAATAGCAATTTTAATCCTATTGATAACTTCTCTATTCAGGTAAGTGGTTTTATGAGCAGGGCAAAACATTTCTTTAATGGCTAATACTAAATATTTATAATTGGGGCACAATTCTTCTTAACTTTATCGCTTAAATTAACTGCCTTTATTTATTAATGCCATAATTACGATTATATGAAACATTTTAAATTTTACGAGAAAAAAGATGTCCTTCACTACACAAAAGTGAGAAAGTTTGAGACTAAGTTAGGGGAGAGAGTGAAAGTGCTTGATGATATAAATAATATTGAACTCTCTCTACAGAAATCTACGGCTAAGTTTGTAGTATTGGGTATTAGTGAAGATATAGGCGTAAAAGCAAACTACGGAGTGGGGGGCACCAGTACTTCATGGATTCCTTTTATCAATTCATTTTTAAATACACAAAGCAATGACTTCTTAGATGGAGAAGAAATACTGCTGTTGGGAAACTTTGATTTCTCTGAAGTAGAAAGGCTTATTGATACTAATGCACATGATGAAGAAGAAAGAATAGAGGCGTATCGTCATGCAGTAAATATGATAGATACTGAAGTAGAGCAGATCATTCACCTTATTACACAGAACAAAAAAGTTCCAATAGTTATTGGAGGTGGTCAAAACAATGCTTACCCATGTATAAAAGGGTCAGCTAAAGGTTGGCATAAAGCAGGAGTAATAGAATTACCACAGATAAATGCGGTTAATTTAGATGCTCATGCCGATTACAGACCATTGGAAGGTAGACATAGTGGCAATGGTTTTCATTATGCCGATGAAGATGGTTACTTAGAGAAATATTTTGTTGTTGGCTTACACGAAAACTATCTTCCTCAAAGTACCTGGATTGAATTTGTAAATAATCCTTTTACGGACTGCGTTACTTATGAAGATATTTTTATTCATGAGAAACAAAACTTTATACAGGCTATAGCTACTGCAGTAAGTTTTACCGAAGATACTTTAACCGGCATAGAGCTTGATATGGATAGTATTGAAAATACGCTTTCAAGTGCCCTTAGTCCTGTTGGAGTTACTCCTAATCAGGCTCGACAATATATAAGCTTATGTGCTGCCGATGCTATGCCAGCTTATTTACATATTTGTGAAGGCGCATCTGAAATGCATAATGGTCAAAAATCTGCTACTACTGGTAAACTGATAAGTTACTTAGTAAGCGACTTTGTAAAGGGAGTTCTTGCAGGTATTGCTGATTAGTCGATTTCTAAGATACCTGTAGAATAATTAAATGATATTTCTTAATTCATTTGTTTTCACGTTTTTAGTAATAGTAAACGTTATAAATAATGCGAATCAAGGGTTAAAAGTTAGACAATATCATCAATGCTACAGTAATCTTTCCGTACAAGTGAAGTTTAAGTCCATTTTCAGACCTGACTTTGGAAGCATTTTGAATTTGCGTCAATTCATTTA
>CAIVPM010000255.1 GCA_903907815.1 uncultured Chitinophagaceae bacterium
CATAGTTGCTGTTGGTGGATACCTTGCTGTACACTTTATGGTGAAAATAAAATAAAGCTCGATAATTTACTTCAGTTTCTATTCATATTGTGCTATTTGAATGCTAAAATTGTATACATATTATATACAGCCTGTATTAATTATGTATACAAACCTTTGTTATTTAAAATACCTTAAATTGATTGCTTTTACTATTGTTTAACTATTTACAGTAAACGATTTTTGCATTGTTAAACAGAATAACAAGTTTAACAATGGCTAATGAGATCAGATAATAACAATATTTCAATAAAATACAGCATTAATATTTTAAATTCAATAGTAATTTTTTCTATTATACCCTATAGTCTATCAACTTACCATACCCTTATAAGTAACCTTAATATTAGCCTAACTCCAAATAAGGGAGCACATTTATTATATAGCCAGACAAGGCATAGTTTCATTCTTACCAGAGCTGTTATTTAATTTACTTCTTTACAAGAAGAAAAAAGCTGTATTAATAAACTCCAATTTTATTAATACTATAATGTCCAATTACACTTTATAACAATTTCCAATTATTTCTCTCACACCAACTTCAATTTTATGAAAAAGAATTACACATCACTATTTAAAGAAGTTTTCAGTTCATTACAGAATTCTTCAATAAAGATTATCATAACCATCATTTTGTTTATTTCAACTGTTGAAACAAAAGCACAGTTTCCCTATTCTGAAAGTTTTATGAATTCAACTGCACCGGGTATGGTATTTGGTGGAAATGCTGCAGCATTTTTAACTGCCAGCAATGCCACAGACCCTGCAGGGGCTGGATTTCTTAGGTTAACAAATAACACTACCTATCAGGCCGGTTATGCATACAATAATGCAGCTTCGTTCCCATCCTATTATGGCTTGATTATTACATTTGAATACTACCAGTATGGAGGAGGATCTGGTGCTGATGGCATTACATTCTTTTTGTTTGATGCAGCTACCTCTACCTTTAATATTGGGGATTTTGGTGGTTCATTGGGCTATGCAAATGGATGTTCTTTAAAGGGTTTATCAAAAGGGTATCTTGGTGTTGGTTTTGATGCTTTTGGTAATTTTTCAAATCCTGGAGACCGTTGCAAGAATGGAGGTCCTGGGTTAACAGCTAATTCAATTGTTTTAAGAGGTCCTGGAAATGGATTTACTACTTCCGATTACCCCTATATAACTGGCGTAAAACCAACCTTTAGTTTAAGAAGTGGGAGCGCAAGGGTAACCGATAGTACAAAAACAGGGTATAGAAGGGCGACAATTGTGATTACTCCAAATACTGGTGCAAAAACAGGGTATCACGTAACAGTATATACTGTTTCAACAATAGCTAATGGCGCAACCCCTACTGCACAAAAAATGCTGGAAGGAGATATTTTAACAGCAGCTCCAGCCAATTTAAAATTTGGATTTGCAGCTTCTACAGGTGGCCAGATTGATTATCATGAAATAAGAAATTTATCTATTGTTGTGGACCCTTCTACTTTACTGGCAGGGCCAACTGCAACAGCTATTCCCGGTGGAAATGTGTGTGCAAACAGCTTTAAAACAGTTAGTGGAATTGCAAATGCAAACAGTAATAATGTTGGAGGTAGCATAAACCCTGCAACAGTTGATTTAGATCCTGTAACTACTGGAATTCAAAGGACTTTTACAGTTGCTGGACAGGGGACCTTTACGGCTGATTCTGCAACAGGAAATATCACTTTTACTCCAGTAAATAGTTATACAGGTGTAACAACAATAAACTATACCGTAAATGATAGTTATGGAAAAACGTCCAATATTTCTACCATTAGTTTTACTGCAATAGCCTACCCTGCTGCACCGGCAGCTATCAGTGGCTCAACAACTGTTTGTGCAGGATTAACCACTAACTATAGCGATGCAACTGCTGGAGGTATATGGACTTCTGGAAGTACTTCCGTAGCTACCATTAATTCCTCCGGTGTTATTACAGGCGTTGCTGCAGGCAATTCTACTATCACCTACACTATTACAGATGTAAATAGTTGCACAAATACATCCACTAAATCAATAAAAGTTAATGCTTTAACTAGCTCTACAACTAATGTTAGTATTTGTAATGGAAGTTCCTACACATTTAATGGAACTGCCTATTCTACCGCAGGTACTTATACGGTACACTTTACTAATGCTAATGGTTGCGATAGTACAGCAAGACTGGCATTAACTATTAAACAGTTAAGTACTTCTACTACTACCATAGGTATTTGTGCTGGAAGTACCTATACTTTTAATGGAACAACTTATTCTGCAACAGGTACTTATGTAGCTCATCTTACCAATAGTGTGGGCTGTGATAGCGCTGCAACATTAAACCTTACTGTTACTACTGCACCAAACGCAGGAACAATCAGTGGAACACAAGCTATCTGTGCAAATGGAAGTACAACTTTTACCAGTAATGGAAATAGTGGAGGAGCCTGGACTTCAGGTTCAACTGGAGTTGCTACTATCAATGCTTCTACAGGTGCTATTACCCCTGTTTCAGCTGGCACTTCTACAATAACTTATACTATAACCGGAACTGGTGGTTGTACTAATGCAACTGCTACCAGAACTGTAACCGTAACTGCTGTTCCAAATGCCGGAACAATTAGTGGAACACAGGCTATTTGCGCAAATGGAACTAGTACTTTTACCAGTAATGGGAATAGTGGAGGAGCCTGGACTTCAGGTTCAACTGGAGTTGCTACTATCAACGGTTCTACAGGTGTTATTACCCCTGTTTCAGCAGGCACATCTACAATAACCTATACTATAACTGGAACTGGTGGTTGTACTAATGCAACTGCTACCAGAACCGTAACGGTAACTTCAGTACCTAATGCCGGTACTATCAGCGGAACGCAAAATGTTTGTATAAACAGTAGTACTACATTTTCAAGTAATGGAAATAGTGGAGGAACCTGGACATCTGGAAGTACTAATATTGCTACTATAGATGCTGTTACTGGCATTATTACGCCTGTTGCTGCTGGTACATCTACTATCACCTATATCATTACTGGAACAGGTGGTTGTACAAATGTAAATGCAACCAGAACCGTTACCGTTAATGCATTACCTGGTATTACCATGAGTTATGTAGAAAGTGTTGATTCGCTTGACACTTATTTTTATATAGGATATAGTGCTATTCTAGGCAGCCCTAATCTATATTCAATATCTACAGATACACCTTCTGTTATGAGTGGATTTACTGCAGTAAATAACAATGCATTAAACCCCACTCCTATTCAAGTGTTTATA
>CAIVPM010000256.1 GCA_903907815.1 uncultured Chitinophagaceae bacterium
GTAGATTTAGAAGGATTAAAAGAATCTAAAGCAACTTTCGTATTCGGACAAATGAACGAACCACCAGGAGCTCGTGCACGTGTGGCATTGAGTGGATTGACTATTGCGGAATATTTCCGTGATGGAGATGGTACTGGTAAAGGAAAAGATATCTTATTTTTCGTAGATAATATCTTCCGTTTCACTCAGGCTGGATCTGAGGTGTCTGCATTGCTTGGTCGTATGCCATCAGCGGTGGGATATCAACCAACACTTGCTACTGAAATGGGATTGATGCAAGAACGTATTACTTCAACCAAAAATGGTTCTATTACCTCTGTACAAGCAGTATATGTACCTGCGGATGATTTGACCGATCCAGCTCCTGCAACTACTTTCGCTCACCTTGATGCTACAACAGTATTGAGTAGAAAGATTGCTGATTTAGGTATCTATCCTGCGGTGGATCCATTGGATTCTACTTCAAGATTATTATCTCCATTGGTAGTGGGTGATGTACACTATGATTGTGCAAACAGAGTAAAATTAATCTTACAACGTTATAAAGAGTTACAAGATATCATTGCTATCCTGGGTATGGATGAGTTGAGTGACGAAGATAAAATGACTGTTGCTCGTGCAAGAAAAGTACAACGTTTCTTATCTCAACCATTCCACGTTGCGGAAGCATTTACTGGTTTGAAAGGGGTATTTGTTGATATTAATGATACTATTAAAGGTTTCAACATGATTATGGATGGTGAAGTGGATGATTATCCAGAAGCAGCATTCAACCTTGTTGGTACTATTGACGATGCTATTGAGAAAGGTAAGAAAATCCTTGCTCAGGCAAACGCATAAATAATATTAACGGATTAGCGGATTAATGAATTAGCGTATTATTTAATACATCAATTCGTTAATTCGCTAATTCACTAATTTACTAATTAATGACTTTAGAAATATTAACACCGGAGAAAAAATTGTTTAGCGGAGAAGTATATGGTATTCAATTACCTGGTACTGTTGGTTTATTCGAGTTGTTGGATAAGCATGCTCCTATGGTGAGTTCTTTGAGTAAAGGAACTATCAAAATATTGAAAGATAAAACAGCTACAGAATCTTTCGCTATCGAAAGCGGTTTTGTAGAAATGATTAATAATAAAGCTACCGTATTGGTGGAGGGTGTTGCAGAATAAGCTTTAGAAATAAAGCCTTATCATATCCTTCCAGATAATTCCTCTATGTGCTTCACCTTCCCAGATGAAGAACTTATGAGGAATTTTTTTTACGTTTAGGGCATCGCTTAATGCTGTATTATTCTCCAGAAACGCATCTTCTGCACCTATTACAATCGTAATGTCCAGTTTCCTTAAAAGCTCCAGCATTCTATCGCCATGTATATTAGGTACGTATTGCGAAGGCATATTGTAATAGATTTCTTCATCTCTATAGCCTTCAAATAAGTCCTCGAAATAGGGGAGTTGCATGGTTAAATCGTACCGTCCACTCATGGCTACTACTTTGGTAAACAAGGTAGGATGACGGAAACCCATGTTTAATGCATGCCATGCGCCCAGACTACAACCTGCAAGTGTCATATTGGGATGATTGTTCAAGGTTCTAATCATGGGAATTACCTCGAACAAAATGTATTTCTCAAAGTTTAGATGCTTCTTTATTCTGTCGGAAGGGTGTAAAGTTTTATCGTAGAAGCTTAGTTTGTCGGCACTGTCCAGACAGAAGATTTGTAGTTCACCTCTTTCCAGACGGTCTGCTACACCTTCTATTACTCTCCAGTCTTCGTAATCGTAAAACTTAGCTGTTCGGGTAGGGAAGAACAGCACAGGAATGCCGGCATAGCCAAATATCAGCATCTCCATATCCTTCTGCAGATGTTGGCTGAAATCCTTTTTGTAAATCCTCTGTATCATATTACTACCGTTTTAAAATACATCGGGATAATCCCGACGGTTTAATTAAAATCCAAAGGCAGGTAATCGTTAAGGTATTTTCCTACAACTTCTTTCCACATTCCATAACCGTAGGAATTGAGGTGTAAACCATCCTGCTGATAAAACTGCTTCATTGGGAAGCCAGAATCATCGAGCATTTTCTCGTACAAATTTATATAAAAACTGTTATTATGGTCTTTATTAATTTCCTGTGAAATTATTCGATTAGTATATTTAATTCTATCAATAATATGAAACCGGTTAATGCTTGGTTTTATAGAGAGAAAGAACACGGGGATATTACCAAACTGAGTTCTAATCTTATGCATTAGTTGCTGATAATAGATAAAAACCTCTTCGGGATGCCGGTTGTCGCCCAGATCATTATCGCCCGCATATAGTACTATGGAGGAGGGCTTCAGGTTGGCAAATACTCTATCGTAAAACCATACACATGCTGCCAGTGTAGAACCGCCAAAACCAAGATTTACTGCATTGTAGTGCTGAAAATCTTTCTCTAAATGATCCCACAACCTGATGGTAGAGCTTCCATAGAACACCATATAGGGAGGGGTATTTAAATGAGCAACCTTCTGTTCTAATTGTTTTATATCTGCCTCGTACCAAAACATGCTAATCTAATTGATAATGGATAATTGATAATGGATAATTAACGCTGGGATGTTTTAAGTTTTAGGGTATAAGTTATAAGTAAACATTACATAACACTTACAACTTATTACTTACAACGTATTACACTGCAGCTGATAGCTTATATCTTTTTGCCAGCCAGCTGTCTTTTACAGGCTGAATCCAATTGGTAGTTAATTGTTTCTGGGAAGCCACCAGGTTATTGAAATATAAAGTATCTGCGTTTATAAAGCCATTGTCTATAGCATACTGAACTTGTTGTAAAGGCAATAGTTCTACCTTGTCCTTCATTACAAAACCCAGCGTTTGTCTGTCCAGCAGGGTAACATTGTACTCTTTCTCTATACTTTGTATCAGGCGGGA
>CAIVPM010000257.1 GCA_903907815.1 uncultured Chitinophagaceae bacterium
AATTATTTATTGAGGATAGCCTGGGTTTTGCCATAGAATAGTCTTATTACCAACTATATCTATTTCTCTCTGAGGTATAGGATACAACATCTGGTGATCATCAATAAGAAGATTTGCAGCTTTTGTTGCAGTTAGATGAGCATTGATTGAAGTCATAAAATAAGGTTCACCCCATCTTATTAAATCATACCAGCGCTGATCCTCTTCCCCAAATTCTCTTCTTCTCTCTTTCTGAATTGTTAATCTGAATGCTGCTTGAGAGTTTACAGTACTGGCATTATATAAATAGGCAGGTACATTAGCCAAAATAGATCCTGATGCTCTTACTCTGATTCTGTTTAACTGGTACAGTCTTGAAGTTGGATTAGTTGCATCTGTTACAGTTAAAAGAGTATTCCCGTTTATTTCATTTTCTACTTCTGCATACATCATAATGATATCTGCGTAACGTAAAACAATAAAGTCGTTGCCTCCATCATTTTGTACAGAACTAGGATCCTGATATTTTCCTCCTGTAAAATAACTGGTAGTAGGCAACCCAGTAGTACTAGATCTTAAAGTCAACGGAATAAATGTTTGATTTTTTCTGATTGAATCAGCAGCAGGAAAAGGTGTAGTGCCTCTAAAATCAGTTGCTGCTTTAAAGCCAGGAGACCCTGCTATATGTTCCATATCGTATGTAAATACATTACCAATACCATTTGAGTTAGATTGATAACGAACTGCATACATTATTTCCGGATTCATTTCATTATTTACGCCAAAAACACTTGTATAATTTGGCAATAACTGATAAGGTCCAGGATTATTTAATAAATCCTGTAACAACGCTTTAGAACTGTCATAATAAGTTGCTTGCTTAGTTCTGTTGCCCAGAGTAAGATATACTTTAGCAAGCATCCCTTTTGCAGCATAATTATTTACTCTACCTACTTGAGAAATATCAACTACAGAAGGCAACTTTAAAATGGCAGAATCAAAATCTGAAATTATCTGATGATAGACAATAGAAGTATCAATCCTCCTTAAAGAAATTGTATCATTATATGCCACTTCATCCAGCACTAAAGGAACAGCACCAAACAAACGTACCAGATTGAAATACATATGAGCCCTGATAAATCTAACTTCACCTTCAAATTGAATTTTCTTTGCCGGGTCGGTTACATTACCTAAATATTTAAGAACAACATTACATTGTTTAATTGTATTATATGCTGCTTTCCAATAACCTTCTATATAAGAGTTGGTAGTCTCTTCGGTAAAGAAATCAATTGTATTTATATCACCATCAGACTGAGAAATATAAGCATCATCAGAACGTAAACCAGCCAGAATAAAATCAATATTATATACATCTCTTAGTGAAGCATAACAACCAAAAACGCCTGTTTGAACCTGATTTGTATTCAAGTAATAATTATCTTCTGTATTGAAAGAATTGGGTTGCTTATCAAGGAATTTGGAGCACCCCGTTAAAATTATTAAAAATGGAAATATGAAAATATATTTAATTAGTTTCATGATAATCGTCTTTTAAATAGCTTATTAAAAATCTATATTAGCACCAAAAGTTATTGTTCTTGCCAATGGAACGCCACCTCTTTGATATCCTTTGCGTAAAGGATCTCCAGGAAAACCATTGTCTCCTTCAGGATTAAAGCTGGTATAATTATCAGCAAAGTGATACCACAAATTCGCAGCACTGCAATACAATCTCATTTTTTTCATGTGAATCTTTTTCAATGTCTTAGCAGGAAGTGTATATCCAATATTTAAGTTTCTAATTGCTATAAAAGAAGCATCCTGTATAAACAGATCAGTTTGTGTTTTAATGACGATTCTGGACAATGTTGCTGAATCATATCCTTGGCTGTTTTTTGCAGCAACTCCTGCTGTACCATACTCAGATCCAAGATAATAAGGATCTATATTAAACACCTTCGCCCCAAAGGAAGCATGAAGAGATATGCTAAGATCAAACTGTTTATACTGAATATTTGACGTTAAACCCCAATTAGAAGTTGCATACGGATTACCTAAAATAGTCCTGTCATCTGTTGTTATTTTACCGTCTTTATTAATATCTTTTACAAAAGTATGAAGAGCAGTAACATCAATAGGCCAGTATACAGTATTCTTGATTGGAACAACACTATCTGTTCTATAGCCATAAAATTGAGTTAGAGGCTGACCAACCTGATTAAGGTAAAAGTTAGCTCTTTTGGGATCCCCTTGGGTTATTTGTTGAGAGGTCCCTCCAAAATCGAGTAACGTATTAGTATTGGCAGAAAAGTTAGCAGAAACATTCCACTTTACACTAGCCTTATTAATGATAGGCATAGCCAATTCTATTTCTACCCCTTTATTGCCAACCTTCCCTTTATTCATCAAGTACGTATCATCACCAGTTGAAGTAGCAATTGGAAGATTCAATAATAACTTATCGGTTTCAGCATTGTAATAATCTACTGTCAATCTCATTTTATTATTAAACAAGCCTAAATCAGCAGCAAAATTGGAAGAATAAGTTCGTTCCCAAGTAAGTGCATTATTACCGAAACTGGATAATTGAAATCCAGGAGTAGGTTGATTACCCAAAGAAGCATAAACTGGAGTTACTTGAGAATAGTACTGGTAGTTAGGAATATTTTTATTTCCTGTAGCACCATAGCTTGCTCGAATTTTTACATCATTTACATATTTATTATCTGGGAAGAATTTTTCGTTACTTAATTTCCAACCTAATGAGATTGCTGGGAAATAACCCCATTTTCCCCCTGAAGCAAACTTACTTTCCCCGTCTGCTCTATTACTGATAGAAACTAGATACTTATTATCATACGCATAATTTATTCTGGATAATACAGACACTAATGATTCTTCTTGTAAATCACTCTTTAAATTCTGCATTACACCAGCATTAAAAGTAGAAAGGTTATCATTTGCAAAATTATTTGCCTGTCCATATAGATAAGTAGTATTGGTGTATTGGGTGGAGAATCCTGTTATAAAATCAATATCATGCTTCTTAAAAATTCTCTTGTAGGATAATATATTTTCGTTTGATACATCTAATGTTCTTATTTTATTAATGGAAGCCTGAGAAGAGAGTTGTGCAAAAATCAAACCATCTAGTATAGGATCTGCTTGAGCCCAAGATTTTTGAAATATATCATGTGTATTTTCTCCATATAGGAAACCAAATGTTGACTTCCAGGATAGAAATCTACTTAAAT
>CAIVPM010000258.1 GCA_903907815.1 uncultured Chitinophagaceae bacterium
AATCTTCAATTTTATAAGAAAGCAACTCTTCTTCATCATATCCAAGTATAGTGGTTCCTGCTGGATTAATAGTAATGAAATGTAAATCCTGGATAATACCTATCATATCTTTGGAAAGCAAGTAAATCATTTCCAGATAATTCCCCTGTTCCTTTCTTTTAGTGATATTTACTACTAAGTTTGCACCATAGGTATTACCATCTTCTCCTTTAATTAGCCACGAAAATATTTCAACAGGTAATTGGGAGCCATCTTTTTTTATACCAAAGGCTTCCAAACGAATTGACCCATCATCCTTCCTGTTTTGTAATACTTCATCCAGTTTTTCTATTTTAAATAATCCATCCCTTCCTTTCTCTATTAACTCGCTAATAGAATAATTTAAGATTGCAGCAGCTGCATTATTTGCATCTATAATGGTTCCATCAGGGGTAGTAAAAAAGAATGCATTGGGGGAATTATAAAAAAATTGTTGAAATAAATATTGGTTTATCATGATGGAGTATTTTCACAAGATATAGGTCCTTATGTGTAACAAATATAAAATCCAGTTTAGAAATATCCAAATTATTTTTAATAATTATAATGATACTGATAACACAGAATTTGTATCTGATAATATTAATTGCTAAAAAAATTCTACAGGCACATTTTACTATTATTAATCAATATCCTGGCAACTGCAATTGCAAAAATTTCTTTTTGTACTAATCTGCACATTATTAAATTAGCTTAACAATGAAGTATTCATTGTTAAATTTCACTTAGTTGTAATCATCCATTATGTATTCTCAATTAGCAATTAATTTGGGCGTTCCGCAAGCGGCCGTTGCAGCCCATCCTATCTTTGCAAGCCACTGTATCTTCATCAGATTATCACCAGGTTTAGGGGTGGTTGCAAAGGATATTCCCTACTGCAACTAACGCAATAAAATACATCTACATTTGGTAGAGACGCCATACATTACGTCTTTACTATCCCTGCAATCACACTTCAACTTTATTTTATATAAAATCTATTTCCTGTCGCTCTCTTTTCAAAGTCACACATATTCAATCGAAAAACATACTTATTCCTACATAATGCTCATTTGCTCCTAACCTTGTAAGCTACGCTCTTTTACTTGTCTACTATGCTCTTCTGTTAGTCCGACATGCTCTTTTTCTTGCCTGCTTCCATTTGTACCTCGCCGGCTATCATGGGTACTCCTACCACTTCTTTAAAACACTGTCATATTGCAATATTTTCCTTGCCTGCATTCATCTGAGCCTCGCCAGATATCGTCTTTTACCTGCCTGCTATCGTCCGTACATCGCACGCTATCATTTGTTTCAAATCCGCACAAAAAAAGGCATCTTACTACCTAAAAGTCTGTCGCAATCTGTTTAAAACACCTAAAACCTCAAAATTTACCCAACAATAAACGCTTTTAATAGCAAATGCTATTTTCTACAGTATTTATTTAATCTGTTAATTCGCTAATGCGTTAATCTGTGTTCTCCTATATTCTCTCTCCCACTTAAACAATTTTAACCTAATGGAAGTATAGATGAACCAATTAATTCAAACAGCTTCTTAATTTGTCAAAATATTATTTATCAT
>CAIVPM010000259.1 GCA_903907815.1 uncultured Chitinophagaceae bacterium
ATAAGTAAAAAATATAATATGAAATATATATTGAATTTGATGTTGGTTTTGTTGTTTTGGAATATTTGTTCGGCACAGTTGAACAATAATGCAAAAGTCTTGGGACTTACTTTTAGTAATTTAAGTTTTAATTCTGGTCATGCAGTTTATGAATCAGAAGGATGGAATCCACCAAGTTCCAGACGTAAGATAGTTAATAATAACTTTGAATTTCAATTGCAAGCTGAATGTAGTTTTGGTAAAGTAAAAAACAATCATCTGCTATCTTATGGAGTAGGGTTAGATTGGAGATTATCCCATCAAACTGAAGGGCCAGATGCTATAACATTAACCGTTACACCAGAAGCAACCTATCATAAATTATATAAATTAGCTAATAGACTCTATGCTGCACCGAATGCAAAAGTTGGGTTTAGTTATGGTTATTACATTACACTGGATTCGACTCAATCGCAAAAATCGTATAGCAATAATTTTTTTGCTGAGTTTCATCCATTTAATCTTATCTATTGTATAACTAAGCATACCAATGTTGTTTTTTCGATAGCAGTATTACAAGCCTCTTATGGCTCTTATTTAAGATTCGATAAGTTTCGTTCAATTGACCAAAAAACAAAGGATTCTTCTTTTAGTTTTAGCGGTTATTTGTCTAATTACAGTATCGGTATTCAAAAGGTATTTTAATTTCATCTCGAATACAAATATGACTTAGTAAGCCTAACGTCTGAACAAAAGCACGAGAAGTAACAAACGTCCGACCATAAACTATCAATACAAAAAAACAAGTGTATTTGTCTTTGCGTTAGTGCCAGCAGGGAATACCCTTTTTTTGCTGCGCCCACCCAATTAATAAAAGGAGGGTAATGCAACGCAGCAGAAAAAGGTAGGAAGAGCTGGAACGGCCGCTTTAGCGGAACGCCCAAAAATTAATTGATAATGGAAAATTGATAATGAATACAATAAATAGCAACAGATTGTTGGTTTGGGATAATGTGATGAGTATGTGCTAAACCTAATTGTTATTGGTATTGGTATAATGATTTCTTTTGCAGCAGATATCCAAGAATAGAGTTCTATCTTGATTGAGATAAAAGCCTGTGTTGCAGACTTATAAAAGTTTTGAACTTCTTACTTCTTTCTTCTTCTTGTATCTTAATAAAAGTGAAATTACTTTTTAGTACCGTCCTTATTGGAGGTATTGATTACTTAATTTATTCATCTTAATGTGTAGTTACTAAAGGGCTTTAAAAGCTGGTAATTACCTGTATTAAATCTTTTTATTATGACAAAGAATCAAGGTAAGAAAGTAGGTATGTATTCGTTGATTATTCTATTTTTTGCAAAGTTTGATGGGGAAGTAAATGGGTTTCAACCATTAGTAGATCAGCTAGCACTTTTTTTGCTGAAAGAGAAGGGGATTAGAGTGTTGCTGGATGAACAAGGATATGGGAATAAGGGATACACCATGTCGAAAGCGGCTTTGAGACAACAAATGATAGCGTTGATTATGCCGATGGTGGATAATGCTTGTGCATGGGCACTGACTGTAGGGAATGCGGATATGCAAGATGTGTTTGGAATAGTGGAAACTGACTTTAAACTAACACAGGATAAACTGATTATTCTTGTGGATGAAATACTGGAAGCATTGACCGATAATGTTGTAGCACTTGCTGCATATAACATAACACTTGTAAAAATAGGTGCTGCCAAGACTGCGGAAGCCAACTATATTGCTGCTAAAGAGATTCCAAAACAAAAGAGAGCAACGAAGAAAACAGTTACTGCCTCGATAAGCAAAGAAATAAAGGGTGCGGATAAGATTCTGACCATTATTGATCGTTTAATGTCGGGAGAATTTGGTGGGAGTATGCCTAGCATGGTGTTGGAATATACCAATAGCCGGATGATACATAATAGTGTGAACAGACATACTATGGTGAGGCTGCATGTATACAGAGATGAAGAACATGCTGAACCAATTGCCCATGCTAATATTAGTATTGCCAGTATAGACAGGCATGATGAGACGAATATAGACGGAGAGGGAGAAATAATACAATTTAAGGGAGGCGATTACCTAATACTTGTAAAAGCAAAGGGCTTTGGTGATGCCGAAATTCCGTTTAGCATAAAAAGGGGTAAACAAATAGCTATAGATGTAGTGATGGAAGCGAATGTGGTATTTGGTAATGTAGTAATTGATGGTAAGCCTTCGGTAAATGCTACCGTACAGATAGATGGTACCAATATTGTAGAAAAGACCGATGCTTTTGGGAACTATGCGTTGGATGAAGTACCTGAAGGAATGGTAGTAATAGAGGCGAGTAATGAGAAAGGGGGCAGAGTGAGTAAAACTATTGTGGTGGAGAATGGAAAGAGGTTGAGGGTGGATATGGTGTTTTAAGCCACTAATACATTATTTTGAATGTTGAATGTTGAATGTTGAATGAATACTGAGACACAGCGACACAGCGGTTAACTATGTAATTTTCAATACTTTCAGCATACCAGTAAGCCATATAACAAAAGGAATGTATTTGGTACAAGCTGACTTTAAAGATGGTAGTATGAAGACAGAAAAAGTAGTAGTAGAATAAAAAACTATAAATTTGCTTCAAACTGCAAAAAGATGTTGACAGCTAATAGTATTGATAAGAAAAT
>CAIVPM010000260.1 GCA_903907815.1 uncultured Chitinophagaceae bacterium
ATGCGTCAGTGGTAGTTGCGTATAACATCATATGCAGACCGTTTGCTGGAAGGGCTGGAGCGAGTGGACTTCAGCGGGAGTATGAAGGACATGCAAAGGAACTGGATAGGTCGTTCGGAAGGCGCTGAAATTACATTTAACATTCAACATTCAACATCTAACATAACTGTATATACTACTCGTCCTGATACCATTTTTGGAGTAGACTTTATGGTGCTGGCTCCTGAACTGGAACTGGTAAATGAGATAAAATCTGCTGAACAAACAAAGGCTGTTGACGACTACATTACCTATGTAAAAAGCAGGAGCGACAGAGAGCGTATGGCGGAAGTAAAATTGATTACAGGTTGCTTTACTGGAGCCTATGCTATCAACCCTTTTAATGGTAAACAAATACCGATCTGGATCAGCGAATACGTGCTGGCTGGTTATGGTACGGGAGCTATTATGGCAGTGCCTTGCGGGGATGAACGTGACTTTAAATTTGCTACTCATTTTAATATTCCTATCACCAATATTATTGGTGAACATTTTAATGGAAAAGAAGCTAATCCTACCAAGGATGCGATACTGGAAAACAGCGACTTTTTGAATGGCCTGGTAATGCGTGATGCGATTAAAGTTGCCAATGATAAGATAGAGGCAATGGGCATTGGTAAACGTAAGGTAAACTTTAGAATGCGTGATGCTGGTTTTAGCAGACAACGCTACTGGGGAGAGCCTTTTCCGATAGTATGGCAGGATGGAGTGGCAACAGCATTGACGGAAAAAGATTTGCCACTTGAACTACCGCATGTAGCTAAGTACGGACCGGGGCCTGAGGGGGAAGGTCCGTTGGCAAATATTACCGAATGGGTGAATACACCTGAAGGTAAAAGAGAGACAAGCACGATGCCGGGATATGCTGGTAGTAGCTGGTATTTTCTTCGCTACATGGATCCTACCAATAAGGAAGAATTTGTAAGTAGAAAGGCAAGCGATTACTGGAATAGTGTGGACTTATATATTGGTGGTACCGAGCATGCTGTAGGGCATTTATTGTATAGCAGAATGTGGACGAAAGTATTGTACGACCTTGGTTATATTGGCTTTGATGAACCATTTAAACGACTGGTGAATCAGGGGATGATAACGGGAAAATCATTCTTTGTTGATGGTGCAATTTATTCAGATGATGTTATTGATAAAGTAATTTTTAAGCTACAATCACATCATTCAGAATTACCTTTTCCATTTGTAATTAAATATGATGGAATTAATTTAAAACGTAAAGAAATTAGAGGAGATGTTAGATTAAGGAATGCTCATAGATATCTTGATTCTAATGGCAGATTCACAAAATCTATGTTTGAAAGCTATTGTGAATTTGAAATAAATTATATTATTGATTTTGATAAAATATTTGTTGATTGGGATAGTCAAAATAAGACTGAATCTGGAGAGCCTTATTTAAATGGGATTGTTATTGAAAAGATGTCAAAGTCAAAATACAATGTTGATAATCCTGATGACATGGTTGAACAATATGGTGCGGATACTTTCCGTATGTACGAGATGTTCCTTGGTCCTGTAGAACAGAGCAAACCCTGGGATACTAAGGGTATAGAAGGGGTTCACCGTTTTCTGCGTAAACTATGGCGTTTATTCTTTGATGAGCTGAAGGGTAAAGTATGGAATGATGAGAAAGCAAATGCTGCTGAACTGAAGATCATTCACCGTGCTATTAAGAAGATAGAAGAAGATACAGAAAGATTTAGTTTTAATACTGCTGTAAGTGCCTTTATGGTTTGTGTAAACGAACTGGCAGATGCTAAATGCAATAAGAAAGAAGTGCTGGAACAAATGTTGATTTTACTGGTTCCTTATGCGCCACATATTGCAGAAGAACTATGGCATGAACTGGGTAATGCTGGCAGTATTCTGGATGCTACTTATCCTACTTTTAATCCACAGTATTTAGTAGAGACTACTAAGGAATATCCGGTAAGTATTAATGGTAAAATGCGTACTACCATGAATGTTGCTTTGGATGCAAGTGCAGAAGAAGTAGAACTGTTAACCTTAGCTAATGAAGTGGTACAGAAATGGCTGGAAGGCAAAGCTCCTAAGAAGTTTATTTTTGTGAAAGGCAAGATGATTAATCTTGTTATATAATTGACAATTGAAAATGGATAATTGATAATTAAAAATACAACTATGTCTAAAGAAATTATTTACACTAATCAGGCTCCTGAACCTATCGGGCCTTACAGTCAGGCAGTGAAAGCTGGGAATTTATTATTTGTTAGTGGTCAGGTACCAATTGATCCTGCTACTGGTAATGTAGTTACGGGTTCTATAAAGGAAGAGACTACTCAGGTGATGAAGAATCTGGCAGCTGTTCTGGAAGTATCTGGTACTAACTTTAATGCAATTGTAAAGACGACTATATTCCTTAGCGATATGGCTTTGTTTGCAGAAGTGAATGAAGTATATGGAAGCTATTTTACGGGCAATTATCCTGCAAGAGAAACTGTTGCGGTAAAAGGATTGCCGAAGGGAGTGAATGTGGAGATTTCGGTGATAGCGGCGCTTTAAAGCCTCACCCCTACCCCTCTCCAAAAGAGAGGGGTAATACAAATACAGTTCAAGGGGTTTAAGGTTGAGTACAGAATACATCTTGAGTCGTGATTAATACAATACATGAGTAATATTATCCTTTCTATACAGCAATTATTTACAGCAAGTTTGTCTGCCAATGTGGACAGTATTGAAACGCTTCCAGCGAGTGGAAGCAATAGGGCTTACTATAGAATTAAGAGTGGTGATATTACTTATATAGCAACTTATAATAGTCATGTGGCAGAGAACGAAAGCTTCTTTTATTTAAGCAAACATTTTCTGGATAAAGGAATAAACGTTCCTGCTGTACTGGCAATTTCTGAAGACCGCACTATCTATATTCAGGAAGATGTAGGTAGAGATAATCTGCTGGAAGTATTACAAAAAGAAGGAACTACTGATATTACTTTAGGATTGTTTAAACAGAGTCTTTCTTTACTGGCAAAACTTCAGATAGAAGGAGATAAGGGACTGGATTATGACAAATGTCTGGTAAAGAGATTTAGTAAAGAAGCCATTCTGAACGACTTACTTTATTTTAAATATTACTTCCTTGATACGCTGAATAAAACCTATAACAAAGAGGCTTTATCGAAGGACTTTGAAACATTGAGTACCTACCTTTCCAATACTGCTGAAGAACATTTTATGTTCCGTGATTTTCAAAGCAGGAACATCATGGTAAAGGAAGGACGAGTTTACTTTATAGACTTTCAGGGAGGTATGAAAGGTCCATTGCAATATGATGTGGCGAGTTTGCTTTGGCAAGCGAAAGCTAACCTTAGCAAAGAATGGAAAGATGAATTGCTACTACATTATATAACCGCAGCGAATGAATATTTACCTGCTCCAATTAATACAGAAAACTTTATTAGTCAGTACAATGGCTTTGTACTGATAAGATTATTGCAGGTACTTGGGGCCTATGGTTTCAGAGGATTGTTTGAGCGTAAAGCACACTTCATTTCCAGTATCCCTTTTGGATTACAAAACCTGCAATTCTTTATACAAAATTATACTTTAAACATTCCATTGCCCGAGCTGAATAATGTATTAAGCATTGTTTCGGACAATGCAATAATCAATCGTTTTATGCCTGTAAAAGCAAACGAACAAACACCACTAATGGTTCATATAAACAGTTTTAGTTATAGAGTAGGTATTCCTGCGGATGAAAGTAATAATGGTGGTGGATTTGTGTTTGATATGCGTGGCATATTGAACCCCGGAAGATTTGATGATTGCAAGCACTTAACCGGGTTAGATAAACCTGTACAGGAGTTCCTTGCCAGTAAGACAAAAATGCCCGCCTTTTTAAACAGCGTATGGAGCACCATTGATATTACTATCGAAGATTATTTGTCGAGAGGATTTGAATCTTTACAAATTAATTTTGGTTGTACTGGTGGTCAACACAGAAGCGTATATGCTGCAGAACAAACTGCAAAATATCTGCAAGATAAATACAACCTGAAAGTTGTTTTAAAACATAGGAATAGAGAGAACTGGGTTTTAAAGTAAAAAGTAAAAAGTAAAAAACAAAAAGTAAAAAGAATACAAATACAAGGCAATAGGCAAAGAGGCAATAGGCAAGGAGTAGAACAAATACAAGGCACTAAGGCACAAAGTAATACATTTCAATTGCTTGTGTTAAGCGTTTTGCTTTATGCTTTCAGCGTTTAGCGAATCAGGACTACTGTTCCTTTTTGAGCTACTTGTTTGTTGGTCTTTTCATCTAAATAATTTAGCATCCAAACATAAGTTCCGGGGTCTTGTTTCTGACCATTTACGGTGCCATCCCACTTTACTGTCCAGTCGGTAGTTTCGAATACTAACTGACCATATCTATTATACACTTTAAAGCTTAGGTTCTTTGCTTTATATGCATTTAATGGATAGAGATAATCGTTCAATCCATCGCCATTTGGTGTGAATGCTGAAGGCACTGCAATTAAGCAACCGGGCACAGCTATAACCTTTCTGGAAGCTGTGTCAAAACAATGTAATCCTCCAGTTGTATCTTCAATAATTAACTGAACAGTATAATCTTTAGTGCTACCAACAGCAAGATAAGATTGATTGGGTGGAGTTTGTAAATTAGAGGTATTACCATTACCTAAATCCCAGGTGTAATTAACAATATTGCCTGTACTGTTATTGATGAAAGAAGCAACCTCGATAGGACATACATAGTCGGTAGCATTGAAGGCGGCTTTGTAGGTACTTAAGTTTACCACCATTGCTTTGGTTGAAGTATCGGAACATTCTTTATTGGTTACTTTTAAATGTACATATCGTGTGCCATTATAATTGTATATCTGAGCAGGAGGGTTCTGAAGATTACTGATGGTGCCGTTATCGAAGATCCAGTTCCAGGTAAGGGTATTATTATTTCCATCGTGGTGGTAAAAGACTGTATCGGCAATTTTACAACTATACCTTATAGTGGACGTAATGTTTGCTGAGACTGCCTGCTTTACATAAAAACTTTTTGACTGAGGTGTGGTAATGAAATTACATTCATCAATAAGAGTGTTTCCATCAGTACCATTTTTAAGATGAACAGTATAGGTGCCGCCAGTAAAAATTGCTGGTTTAATATGGAGTGTAATCGTAGAAGTTTCGTTCATTCCATTACATACTCCAGAAGCTCCAGTAACATTAACTACAGAAGGGCCGGTGATTGTAAAATCGCTACCATTGGCAGCAATACTACTACACTTTATGGGGCGACGAAAAACCAGTTCTACAGTATTGGGATTACAGCTATCAACTGGTACTATACTATCTATTGGTGTTTCTGATAATGGAAATACAGTAACGGGTATTGTGGTTCCTACTGCAACGGTGTTGTAACAAATATCTACCAGCGTATTGCCATCGGTTCCATTTTGTACCACGAGATTATAATTACCTGGAGGTAATGGTTTATTTAAAGAGAGTGCAATAGAATCGAAATCGTAACCACCATAACAGTTGCCAGTAGCACTGGTAATAGTGGCTGAAGAAGGAGATAAAATAAAGTCGCTACCATCAGATGCTAAAGAATTACAACGCAATCTTTTACTCATAACGATATACATAGTAGTGCCGTCGCAGAATGCTCTTGCTTCTTTTACTTTTGGAGTTGTAGTATCGGAAATTACTGCATTGCCACCAGTAAAAGTTATCTGATACCCTACCTGAGTATCGTTATAATGGCTAACCATCAGCAGATATTCATGGTCTTTAATCAGGGTAGGCATTTTAGTCTGATTAGGAGCATTCGTAGCATTGGGTAAAGAGGAACAAGTATTTTGAGCGTTAGTATTAGGTATAGTTCCTGTACTTCCAGAAACACCGCTCCAGTTGCATGCTACAAACAAAGAAGCGTCGGTGTAAACATCCATTGGGTTATGCCCTGTTACATCAAATAGTTGCCAGTCGTAATCATCGCTTAAAATTTTAGGGACAATTAAGAATCCTAAAGTGCCAGTTGTGAAACAGTGAAACTTGTACCAGAAAGGGTTCTTGTCGATATATGGTGTTCCATCGTGGCAAGGAGGCACAGGAACAGATTTTCCATCGCAGATAGATACACTATCCTGCACAAAGTCGGTAGTGCCACAAACGGGAATTGCAAGAGGTGGAGTTTGTCCCATTTTCACACATGGTTGTGCAAATGCAGTATGCATTATTATCCAACAAAATAATAAACCAAAATATCTGATATTGTTACCCATGTAGTGTTTTAAAACTGTTGTCAAGAAAATACTCTTCTTTTAATTATTTTTATTGCATAACAAATTTTATACCGAAAAGACTCTCCAGATTTATAAACTGCTTTCTTAGAAGGATTTTAATTTATACTTAATTTAAATTGGGAAATTATCAGTTTAACGCATCAGGACAACTGTTCCTTTTTGTGCGACCTGTTTACCCGAATTATTATCTATATATTGAAGAATCCATAAGTATGTGCCGGGGTCTTGCTTCTGCCCATTTACGGTGCCATCCCATCTGATAGTCCAGTCGGTAGTTTCGAATACTAACTGGCCATATCTATTATACACTTTAAAGCTTAGATTCTTTGCTTTGTATGCATTTAATGGATAGAGATAATCGTTCAGCCCATCGCCATTTGGAGTAAATGCTCCGGGAACTGTAATCAGGCATCCTGGCACAGCGGTAATAGTTTTAGAGATAGTGTCATAACAAATTAATCCTGCAGTAGTATCTTCAATAATCAGTTGAACAATATAATCTTTTTTACTGCCAATAGCAATATAAGACTGGGGAGGAGGTGTTTGTAAAACAGATGAATTTCCATTGCCGAAACTCCAGTTGTAAGCAGCGATATTCCCTTTACTATTATTTATAAATGAGGCTACTTCGACTGGGCATACATATTCAGTTGCATTAAAATCTGCTTTGTAACTTGATAGACTAACTACAAAAGGAAGTGTAATTGTATCGGTACAATCTTTGTTGGACACTTTAAGATGAGTGTATCGGGTACCACTATGCGTATAAATTTTAGGTAAAGGATTTTGCAGTGTACTTAAACTACCATCATCAAAAGACCATACCCAGCTGGTAGTATTATGATTGCCATCGTGAAGATAAAAGATGGTATCGGCTAATTTACAATTATACCTTATCTGTGTAGTGAATTTTGCAGAGATACCTTGCTTTATATAGAAGCTTTTAGTTTGAGGTGAAGTAACGAAACCGCACTCATCAATTATCGTATTTCCATCTGTTCCATTTTTTAATTGTACAGAATAGGTGCCGCCAATATTTATTGGTGACTTTAATTTTAAGGTAATTATAGAACTAACATTTAATGCATTACAATT
Source organism: uncultured Chitinophagaceae bacterium (assembly GCA_903907815.1). GTDB lineage: Bacteria > Bacteroidota > Bacteroidia > Chitinophagales > Chitinophagaceae > CANFLJ01. The sequence goes on from CAIVPM010000260.1 coordinate 7,440, forward strand.
TGCTACAGCAGCAGTGACAGTTACAGGGGAAGGACCTGTGATAACAAAGTCGCTACCATCGGGAGCAATACTGCTACACTTTATTGGGCGTCTGAAAACAAGCTCTATACTATTGGGATTACAAGCACCAGGATTCACACTATCCATTGGGGTTTCGGATAATGGATAGACCGTTACGGGTAATGTGGTACCTGCAGGAACATCTTTAAAACAAATATCCTGTATAGTATTTTTATCGGTTCCATTCTGAAAGGTGATAGTATAGTTTCCTGGTGGAAGCGATTTATTCAGGGTAAGTGTGACAGAATCAAATTCATATCCGCCTTTACAATTACTACTTGCGCTAATCACTTTTGCAATAGGAGGAGATAGGGTAAAATCACTACCATCAACAGCGAGTGTATTACAAACCATACTATTGCTCAGTATCAGATTTATTGTTGTTCCATCGCAGAATGCTGTGGCTTCTTTTACTCTTGGCACAGTGGTGTCGGAAATTACAGCAGTACCCCCTGTAAATCTTATATGATAACCATTTTGATAGGTTGAGTAATGACTAATCATCAATAGATAATCATGGCCTTTAAAAATCTTTGGTTGTGCAGTCTGATTAGGTGTAACTCCTGGTCCCGTAGGTGCAGAGTTGCAAGAGTTTACTGCAGTTGTATTGGGTATTGTACCGGTAATACCTGGTACGCCACTCCAGTTGCAGGAAACAAATAAACTGGCATCATTATATACGTCATTAGGATTATGACCAGTAATATCAAATAGTTGCCAATCGTAATCGTCAGTTAATTGTTGTGGTATTATTAAAAATCCCAGCGCCCCGGAATAGAAGCAATGAAATTTATACCAGAAAGGATTTTGTGTAGTAAATGTAGTTCCATTGGGGCAAGGAGGTACAGGGAAAACTCCGCCTTGACATGTATACACGCTGTCTTGTATAAAGTCGGTAATATCGCAAACAGGCACCGCTAATGAAGGTGATTGACCATACCTGCTGCAGGGTTGTGCGAATGCAGCATGCATGAACAGTAAACAAAATACAACACAGATAAGCCTATATTTTATGACCATATTATTCTATAGAATAGGTAAAGGTATTAAGACCAACTTAAACAAGTAATGAATTAACCCTTATTTTACACTTAAAGCGATTAATTAATACTGAAAAGCATATTCTTTTTTGCTGTAATGAAGTATAGGAAATTAAAATTATTTATCTTAAAACAGTAGTTGGCACTATTTTCGTTATCTCAAAATATACAATTAAAAATATGAATAAGATAATTACCATTGCCATTGCTGGATGTATCATCAGTAGCTCGGCTTCTGCTCAGGGTTTGGGCGGATTATTAAAGAAAGCTACAGGTGATAGCTCGATTAATAAAAGCAGTCTGGGCAACTTAACTAAGAAGTTACAAGGAGGATCGGGATCTGGATTAAGTCAGGATGATATAGCTGCCGGTTTAAAACAAGCCTTGAATAATGGGGTACAAAAGGGTACTGCTAAACTTGCTGCTGTAGATGGATTTTATGGTAATTCTGCTGTAAAAGTATTGATGCCACCAGAGGCGCAAAAGGTAGAACAGAAACTGAGAAGTTTAGGAATGAACAAGCAGGTTGATGATGCTATTCTGAGTATGAACCGTGCTGCCGAAGATGCTGCTAAAACTGCTGCTCCCATATTTGTAAAAGCAATAAAGAATATGAGTATTCAGGATGCATTTAAAATATTAAAGGGAAGTGATACTGCTGCTACTGGTTATTTACGTGCCAATACAAATACTGCTGTTACAGAAGCTTTCAGACCTGTAATTGATACCAGCTTAAAAAAAGTAGATGCTACTAAATACTGGAATACTCTTTTCTCTGCATACAATCAATTACCTTTTGTAAAGAAAGTAAATACCGATTTAGTGGCTTATGTTACCGAGAAAGCTTTGTACGGAATTTTCTTACAGATAGCAGGGGAAGAGCAATTGATTCGTAAAGATCCTGCTGCCAGAACAACTGACATTTTGAAGAAAGTTTTTGGCCAGTAATTCATTACATTAATTAAGTTAAACAAGTTTCCAGTTTCCAGTTGCAGGTTGTATGTAAATTATATTCAGCAACTGGAAAACTATAACTAACTATGTATAATTAATATCTATTTCCCTTTATCAGTTTTTGCGTTACGGTTTTATTGGTATAAAATTGCTTAATGATATATACCCCCGAAGCAAGTTGATTTGTTTTAATAGTATTTAAAAAGAAAGGCAAATTGGGGTATTCGTATTCCATTACTTTTTGTCCTAAAATATTATATACTAAAATTGATTTTAATACTCCAGTATTGGTAGGGTCTGCAATATCAATGTTGCTATTAAATGGATTTGCATATCCAGCTTTCTTAGTGGTAATATTTACATTATCTAAATAGATATCATTACCATAATTTCCTATATTTCTAAATCGGATACTAAAGTTGTCGCCTTGCTTTATAGGCACTATACTACTGATGTTGATGGAGTCTGTTCTCCACTGACTTAGACTATCGGGAATGTATTCGTGAATCTTAGGAAAGGGTATTTTATTCGTCTGTAATTCATTGGCCGATTTTATATAAAGTTGTTTCCAGCTGTTGCCACAATCCACACTAATATCTACTTCGAGTGTATCGCGCAAGGCAGGTTTTAAACGCAATCTTGTAGTGTCGTAGGAGATGTCGAAATATAGATAAACACTATCATTATTCTGCATGCTGATACTTGGGGTTATAAGGTCTTCTATTCTACCATATGTATTATAGGGCATAAAGTTTGGCATTACTACCGATGCGTTGCCATTGCTTGCTGCAAGTGTATTTCTAACCCAATGTAATGAATCGTATGGTGCCTGCACAATCTGCCATCCCAATGGTGGGAATGTAGTTTGTTCAAAGCTCTCTTGTAATGGTAAATTAAATACTGTAGCCACACTGAATTCAGTACTAATAGTGTCGTTTAAATTGTAGGAGTCATTAGTTTGATTAATGCCCGTAATAAATACTTTCAGTGAATGATTTCCTGCGCCTGCAATGCTATTATCAAGTGGGATACTGATGGAGTTTCCTTTACCCAATGTTCCTTTCCAGCTGGTGTTTACAATACTTTCGTTGTCTATACTATAGCCTACACTGGCAGATTGTATTGAGTTGTTTCCATTGTTATATAAAGTAATAATCGGGCTAACGTTATTACTACAATTGTTACCCGTTGGTTGCTGTACTGTTTTTATAGCGGCATCGTTTTTATTAACTACAGCGATATTTATATTATCCAGAAACAAATTGTTTCTCATACCGTTTACCGATTTGAAAGCGATAGTTATTGAAGGATAGTTCTTAAAGGAAGAAAGGTCCACAAAATCTTGTTTCCAGTCTTTTATGGAAGCAGGTTTCCATTCCTTATTGGAAGTGTCTGATACGGTTGCTAAACTTTTCCCGCCATACTTCCATAATGAAGAATACGTGCTACCACAATCTGTAGTGACTAATAATTCGAGGCTATCATCAATTGTTCCACCAGTATTAAAATACTGATAACTATGCCAGAAACTAATACCTATAGAATCGGGTTTGTTTAATAATAACCTTGGGGTTGTAAGTAAATCTACTGCACCCAAAGTGGTGTTATATGCATAGTTATACATAGCCATAGAATAATGGTCGCCTGCACCCATTGCAGCGGTATCTACTACAATAGAATGTGTCCAGGTAAGATCATTGTCCGGGTTAACCGTTCTCCATTCCAATGTAGGAAATAATGGAGGGTAATTAAAGTTCTGTTGTATTGCATTATAGCCCGAAACAGATGTGCTGTAATGCATAACAGTATCGAAGGTGCTACCCAGTGAATATTGATTATTTTTTACGCTCCATACTTTAAAATAATGAAACATATCTTTTATAGAAGCATTATATTGAAAGCTATTGCCACTTCCTTTATAAATTATGATACCGCCACCAGCAATACTATCGCCTATGGCGTAGGTTTTATTATCCATTAAAACACCAATGCCTCCCTTGTTATTATAGGCAACTATTACATCGTTGTCTGTAGCGTTTTTATTCCAGGAAACTGCAAAAGAAAAATTGCAGTCAGCAGTAGCATGAACCTTGCTAACAGGAGCAATATTTTTATTGTCCATAATAGCTTTTGCTTTCAATAATGCCCTATAAGCATTCAATCTTCCTGTACCTATAGAGCCTATATAGTTGGGATTCATTCTGTCGATATTATCTGTAGTAGAAAGAAGTATTTCTCTTACATCACTGGCAGAAGTTTTTCCTTTCAAATAAGAGGCAACAAGGGCTGCTACTCCTGCCACATGTGGAGAAGCCATAGAAGTGCCATGATCGAAAAGATAATCACCGTTTCCATTGATACTCATCACATCTGTAAGACCACCAAACTCACCACCAGGGGCTGCTATGTCTACCCAGTTTCCAAAAGTAGAATAACAGGTTTTTTTATCTTTATTATTCGTTGCCGCAACACATATCACCCTGTCGTAAGAGGATGGATACAATCTTTTTGGCGAGCCACTATTTCCTGCAGCAAATATTACCAGGCCACCCTGCATAATACCATTTCCACCATTCTGTATAAAGTAGTCAATAGCATCCAGTGTTGCCAGCTCGTAAACTCCTTCATCATCATAAGCCCAGCTGTTGTTGGATATACAAGCGCCATTGTCAGCAGCGTATACAAAAGCGTCTGCAATAATCCCACTATTCCCTTTGTCATCAAACAGTTCGCAACTCATTATGCGAACTCCGCTGTTTATACTGCCGTTTCCTCCTGCAATTCCACTTCCCCCCAACCCGTTATTGTTAACTTCAGCAATAGTTCCTGCAACGTGAGAACCATGGTCCGATGTTTTTACTGCAGTGCTATTGGTAATAAAATTATAACTCTTTTTATAAGCCACATTCTGTTTCAAATCGGGGTGATCGAGCTGTACACCTTCATCCATTACGGCTACTATAACATTGGTGTCGCCAGTTTCAATATCCCAGGCTTGAGTTAAATGAATATCGGCTCCTGGAGTACCGCCTTCCTGACCTGTATTCTGAAAATGCCATTGCCATGATAGTCTTGGATCGTTGGGTATGTAATCTACTTTTTCTGTTTTTTTATCCTCCTTTAAAACATGTTTTTTATAGGAAGGCTCTACCACTTCAAACAGACCAGTTTGCAGATAATCTTTTATAATTGATTTAATATCTGCATCTGCATTAAACTGTAAATTTATCCATCTGTTCAGCTCCCATCTTTCATGCAATACTTTGCTCTTTTCTGTAGGAATAATATCGCTGAATAATGGCTTAGCACTTAGTAATCCATAACGCTGATTGAGTAGTTTAAGGGTATTGTTGGTAGTGGATATTGTGCCATTGTTATTGATGGCAATATTGGTTAATGCAATATTATTCAGCTTGATAGATATTTTGCCGGGTTCGAATGCAGTATTGGGTACTTTTTCAAGATTAATATATGGGCGTTCCCCTCTTACTGGTTTGCCAGATACAGTTTGTGCATTCAGTGTAGTAAACCCTGCAAGAATCAATAAAATAATAATGCCTCGGAAAATATTCATTTCTGTTGTTTAATAGAGAAACAAATTAACGGTAAACTTTTTAAAAGTACATGGTTTTTAAAACCTCTTTGATGTACAATACATTGCTAACTTGTTGATAATGGTTATTTTTTTAAATCCTCCCCATCTATCCTATTACTTCTACTTCATACTCCGCATCATTAAACTGGCAGATATTAATTACCCGCAAAAAAGTGTTGTTTAAATCGCCTAATTCTGCGGCATCTTTAATAGTTGTTTTACCAGCCTTTACTATTAACGCATTTACAGGAACTTCTTCTGTTTCGTTAGCTGCCAGCCATATTTTTATATCAGCATTGTTACACGTATTATTTACCCGTATCCTAACTATTGTGTTCAGTCTTTTGTTGATAATAGTGCTGCATTCTCCTGCCTGTAAACTTCCTGTGTAGTGATGATGTTTATGTTTGGTGACATAGTACAATAAATTGAAGTTGAAAATACTCCAACAAACACCCATGTTGTCGGTAAATTCCAGTCCTACCGTATGTATGGCTTTCATTAAAGCAATTTCGAGTGCTTTTCGGGTAATTGATTTTTCACTGCGGTTTTTACTTTCGTCAGCTTTGGCAGTACCCTGTTCTTCATATACAATATCCCAGTCTGTTTTAAATCCCTTTAATTCAGCCGTAATATTAGTGCCAAGTTCCTTACTGTACTTATCGGCCAGTATATCCAGTCGGTTTATGAGTGTCGGCATTTCCTTTCGGTTTGCATTATTGTATTCTGTTAATCCATTAGGGAAAAACTCTATAAAACCTACTTGCTTTTTACCGCCAATGGCATAAGCAATTACCCCTTCCAGTTCACTGATACTGTGTTTGAAGTTAGTAGTAAATTCATCTACCAGATTGGTTTGTCCCTTTCTAATATTCTGAGAAGTATCCAGTGTAGTAGCTTCGGTTGAAAATTGGTTATCTAAAGGGGTTATCAATGCAATAATATCATCGAATTTATTACTGGGATTAGTCTTTTTTAATCTGGCAAGCGTATAGTTACTAAAAGAAGCTAATCGGCTTGGTGTGATATGAATATTGTCGAAAAGATTACCAAAAAATCGGTCATTCGTTTTCATTTCAAATATTTATTAAAGTAAATCCGGTTTTCTATACCGGTTATAATTTTGCAATGGCAGCCCGCAGTTTTTAAAGCTCTTTTACTATAAAGAATTGTAAAGAAATATGGGTGGATTATTATTTGATAATCACTCAAAGGTATCGTTATTAATATGGATAGGTTGTATTTTAAAATATTTACCTTCAAAAGATTCCAAATGGCACTGATTCTGAAATCGCTATTGGTAATAATATTATTTATGGCATGTATTCCGGAATCCGTAGGGTAAATAATATTATTTATGGCATGTATTCTGAAATCATATAGATATATAAAAATCTTTATGGCATGTATTCCGGAATACATAGGGTAAATATTTTTCTTTATGGCATGTATTCTGGAATCATACAGATAAATAAAAATCTTAATGGCATGTATTCCGGAATCATATGGAGGCAGAATTGCAGGATAGCCTTTTTTATTTTAAGTGGGTATGTATTATTTATTTAACGGGTATGACTAATAAAATAAGCTTATATAATAAAAACAGGGACGTATTTCCTAATAAAAAAAGCACCAGAATTGGTTTGGGAATCGTGTTTAAAGAAGGAAATGGATGGGTTTAAAAAGAAAAGCTTGTTAAATAAGTTAATAATTTGATTTTTAATGGACGGTTATTGTTGTACAAATCAGCA